>JAFRVI010000026.1 GCA_017438525.1 Clostridia bacterium | reverse complement strand
GTTGTTTTGCCTGAACGATAAACATCTCGTTCAAAACTGCTCCGCATCTTAAAAAGAGAGGTTTTTGTGTCGGGCAAGGCGAAGACGCGCGGAAATACTTGATGTATTTCAAGCGGCTTCAACGCCGACCGGCGCGAAAAGCTCCTTTTTAAGACCGGCGTATCCCTGATTTGCACGCCCTAACAAATCCGGCAGGGCGTTCGTTCTGCAATTACCATGATATGAATATATAATAGTTGAAAACATAGCAAAAATGTGTTATAATTTAGCGAATATACTTTACACTGCTTATTCAATTACAGAAACGCCGCGCTCGCGCGGCGAAGAGGAGATTATTTATATGTCAGGCGGAATCAAAACAGGAAATAAGCTCGGCGGATACCTTTCACCTCTGGGCGTGTGGGCGCTTGCGTTCGGCTGCAGCGTCGGCTGGGGCGCGTTCATTATGCCCGGCACGACCTTCCTGCCGATCGCGGGACCGCTCGGCACCGCTGTCGGCATCATCATCGGCGCGGCGATAATGTATATCATAGGCGCCAACTATCACTATATGATGAACCGCTACCCCGATTCCGGCGGCACCTTCAGCTACGCCAAAGGGGAGTTCGGCCACGATCACGCCTTCCTCAGCGCGTGGTTCCTCGTGCTGACGTACGTTTCGATAATCTGGGCGAACGCGACGGCCCTCGCGCTCATCGCACGAAACCTGCTCGGCAATACGCTGCAGTTCGGATTCCACTACACGATCGCCGGATATGACGTTTATATGGGAGAGCTGCTGCTCTCCGCCTCCGCGCTGATAATCTTCGGCTTTATATGCGCGAAATGGAAGCGCCTCGCGGGCATACTGCAGATCGTCTTCGCTCTGGTGCTCATCATAGGCATACTCGTCACATTCGGCATTACGATGGCGAACCTCAAGGACGGCCTCTCCGCGTTCAAGCCCGGCTTCGCGCCCGGCAAGAGCCCGTTCGCGCAGGTGATCGCGATAGTCGCGCTCGCGCCGTGGGCGTTTATCGGATTTGAATCCGTTTCGCACTCCGCGAGCGAATTTAAGTTCTCGCACAAAAAGTCCTTCCTGATAATAGCGATCGCCGTCACGACCGGCGCCGTCGCCTACCTGACTCTCGCGGAGATCGCCGCCGCCGCGCTGCCCGAGGGCTTCGCGAACTGGACGGATTATATCGCCGCCGTCAATAGCGGCGAGCTTTCCGGCATCGAGGGCATCCCGACCTTCTTCGCCGCGGAGAACGCGATGGGCGAAATCGGTTCGACGGTGCTCGGCGCAACTCTGCTCGGAGGCGTGCTGACCGGACTAATCGGCAATATGATCGCCTCGAGCCGCCTGCTCTATTCGATGTCCGAAAACGAAATGCTCCCCTCCTGGTTCGGAAAGCTCAGCAAGAGCGGGGCTCCGAAAAACGCGATACTTTTTATAACCGCGATCTCCCTCGTCATCCCCTTTTTCGGCAGAACGGCGATCGGCTGGATAGTCGACGTAACGACCATCGGCGCGACTATCGCCTACGGCTATACCTCTGCCACGGCGTTCAAACGCGCGAAGCAGGAAGGCAGAAAGCTGATAATGGCGACCGGCGTGATCGGGCTCGTTATGTCGGCGGCGTTCAGCATCTACCTGCTGATACCGAACTATCTCTCCGCGGCTCCGCTGGCAACCGAATCCTACCTGATTCTCGCGCTGTGGAGCATCGTAGGCGTTATATTCTTCAGAACGCTTTTCAACAAGGATAAAAGCCGCCGGCTCGGGAAGTCCACTGTCGTCTGGATAGTGCTGCTTTTCCTTATCTTCTTCATCTCGCTTATGTGGATGCACCAGTCGACCAACAAATCGATGGAGGAGTTCGCAGCGAACGCCAACGAATACCACACGCAAGAGGCCGTCGAAACCGGCGTATCGCCCGACGATCCGCATCTGAAGGCGCATGAAGAATACATTAACTCCGAGCTCGACAAAATGAACGACACGGTCACGCGCGACAGTCTGATACAGATGGGACTTATCGTGATCACGCTGATCTCGATGTTCAATATTTACTCCGTCATGCAGAAACGCGAGAGATCCGCAGATATAGATAAGATCAAGGCCGAGCAGAGCAACAAGGCGAAGAGCTCCTTTCTCTCCAATATGAGTCACGATATACGCACCCCGATGAACGCGATTACCGGCTACACCGCGCTCGCGAAAGCGGAGCCCGACCTTTCGCCCAAGGTCAGCGAATACCTCGACAAGATCGACTCGTCCAGCCAGCACCTGCTCGGACTGATAAACGACGTGCTCGATATGGGCCGCATCGAAAGCGGCAAAATGGAGCTCAGCATCGAGGACGCCGATATTGTGAAGGTCGTTTCCGACGCCTGCGGCGTTTTCGTCACGCAGATGGACGCAAAGCACATCGATTACAAAGTCGACGTTTCCGAAGTCGAGAATAAGTGGGTGCGCTGCGACGACAACCGCCTCAGCCGTATTCTGCTCAACCTCGTATCCAACGCCTACAAGTTCACTCCCGAAAACGGCAGCATCTCCGTAACGCTTCGCCAGACCGGCGCCTCCGACGGCGTATGCGATTACGAGCTGCGCGTCAAGGACTCCGGCATCGGCATGAGCAAGGAGTTCGCGGAGCGCGTCTTCGAGGCGTTCGAACGCGAGCGCAGCAAGACGGTAGAGGGAATTCAGGGTACCGGTCTCGGAACAGCGATAACCAAGAGCTTCGTAGATATGATGGGCGGCACAATCGACGTCAACACCGAGCTCGGCAAGGGCACCGAATTCATCATCCGCCTGTCCTTCGAGAAAGGCGAAGAGGTCAAAACCGCCGCAGAGAACGAAGCATTCGATTTTACCGGCACGAAGATACTCGTCGCGGAAGATAACCCCGTCAACCTTGAGATCGCGAAGCTCGTGCTCTCAAAGTCCGGCTTTGAGGTCGACTCCGCCGAGAACGGCGCCGTCGCGCTCGAAAAGGTCAAATCCTCCGAGCCCGGCCGCTACGACATCATACTCATGGACTTCAATATGCCTACAATGAACGGCCTCGAGGCCGCAAAAGCAATACGCGCGCTGGACGATGAAAAACGCGCTTCCGTGCCGATAGTCGCGATGACCGCTAACGCCTTCGCCGAAGACGTGCAGGCGGCGCTCGGCGCCGGTATGAACGCGCACATCTCTAAGCCGATCGACGTTCCCAATATGCTGGCGACGCTCAAAGAAGTGCTCGCCCGCTCGCATTGATTGCAGAAAGGAAGGCCTCATGAGAAACAACGCCCACGCCTCCGGGCGCAACGACGAACTTCCCATAGAGATGATACCGACGCTGTTCGCGGTCGGAGACGTATTCCCCGGCGGTTTCTTCGTCTACCGCGACGATGAATCGCAGGAGATTATCTACGTCAACCGCGCGGCGCTGCGTATCTTCGCCTGCGCGGATACGGATCAATTCCGCGAGCTGACCGGCGGAACCTTCCGCGGACTCGTGCATCCGGACGACTACGAGAACATCCAAGGTTCGATCGACCGCCAGATCGCGGACGAAAGCAACGATAACCTCGACTTCGTCGAATACCGCATCATACGGCGCGACGGCGAGATTCGCTGGGTCGACGACTATGGTCGCCTCTCGCATCTCGAGGGTTACGGCAACGTATACTACGTCTTCATCAGCGACGTGACTGATAAGCTCCGCGCGGAGCAGGAAAGGTTCAAGGCAGAGCTCGAGCTCGAGCAGGAAAAGCGCGCGAGCGAGATGAAATCCGCTTTCCTTTTCAATATCTCACACGATATACGCACGCCGATGAACGCCATAATCGGCTTCTCCGATCTCGCCAAGCGTCACGCGGACGACCCCGCGGCGCTGGCGGACTGTCTCGATAAGGTAGAAATATCAAGCAAACAGATGCTGGCGCTTATCGACGATATACTCGATATGAATTCGCTGACCGGCGGCCGCTTCATAGCGAAGTCCGAGCCGACGGGACCGAACGGCCTGATATCCGTCGCGGTCGACATCTTCCGCGCGAAGGCGCAGGAGAAGAAGATCGCGCTCGAACAGGAGATCGACCTTCCCGACCGCGCGGTACTGCTCGACAAGCACCGCTTCCTGCGACTGATGAACAACCTTATCGACAACGCCGTCAAGTTCACTTCCGAAGGCGGAACGGTCACGGTAAAGGCCCGCGTCAAATGCAGCGAAGGCGTCTACTCCCGCTACGAGTTCTCCGTCGCCGATACCGGCGTCGGTATGTCCGAGGAATTCGCAGCGCATATGTTCGAGGCGTTCGAGCGCGAGGAAAACTCCACGAAGAGCGGAGCGATCGGTACGGGGCTCGGGCTCTCCATCGTCAAGGCGCTGGTCGACATCATGGGCGGCACCATCACCGTTCAGACCGAAAAGGGCAAGGGGTCCGTCTTCACCGTCGAGCTGCCGCTTAAGGCGGCGGACGCGGACGGCTCCGCGGCTCCCGTCGAAATCAAGCACCCGCAGGCAGACGGAAAACGCCGCCTGCTCCTTGTCGAAGACGTCTATATAAACCGCGTGCTCGCGGAAACGGTGCTCACCGAGGCCGGCTTCACCGTCGAATCCGTCACCGACGGCTGCTACGCCGTCGACGCGGTGCGAGAACGTCCCGCCGGTTACTACGACCTCGTGCTGATGGATATACAGATGCCCGTCATGAACGGCTACGAAGCGACGCGCGCCATCCGCGCGCTCGACAACGGCGCTTCCCTGCCGATACTCGCCCTCTCCGCCAACGCGCGCGAGGAGGACAAAAAGCGCAGTCTTGAATCGGGTATGAACGGCCATATCGCGAAGCCGTTCGAAACCGCCGGACTTGTTTCGAGAATAAACGAACAGATAAACAAAGACGAATAGTCGTATTAAAAAAAGAACGCTTTCCTTGGAACGTGCATACGCCCTAAGGGAAGCGTTCTTCTTAATGTATCAGCTTATTCCTTTTTCAAAAAGCGCGAATACCCGCTGCCGTACTGCACGCAGCGCGAAACGCGGCTGAGCGTCGCGGACGAGATTTCCGTCTGCTCCATCACCTGCGAATAGGTCTTGCCTTCTATGAGCAGCTGCGCCGCCTTGATGCGCTGCGCCATCTGCTCGACCTCCTTGACGGTGCAGAGGTCGTCGAGCAGTTCGCGGCATTCGTCGACAGAGGCCACTCTGACGAGCACCTCGTATAGCTTCTCTATATCCGATTTGCTGACTTTCTTCTCCGTCATTTCGGATCCTCCGCTGTCGTTACTGCTTTATATTATACTTCATCAAACTAAAGTTGTAAAGACATTTTTGCACTTTTTTTGTGAAAAATATAAAAGCGGGACGCGCAGCCGCGCGTCCTGAAGCTGTTAGGCCGTTAAAGAATGCCTTTTAAGAATATCTCGCTCCCTATCAGGATCAGTATAACTCCGCCGATGACGGCCGCTTTGTCGGAAATTACGGCGCCCGCCTTTCTGCCGAGGTAAACGCCCGCGACGCAGATGCCGAAGGTTATCGCGCCGATGATAAGCGCCTCGACCAGCGCCCAGCCGAAGCTGATCTCCGCGATCGTCAGCCCGACGGAGAGCGCGTCGATTGAGGTCGCTATCCCCTGAACGAGCAGCGTTCCCGCGCCCGCGGCCTTCTCCGTTTCACCGCGGAGCCCTTCCCATATCATCTTGCCGCCGATGACGAGAAGCAGGGCGAGGGCGATCAACGGTATAAACCTGCGGAACGACTCGAACGCTTCGAAAAGCGTATGCGCGAAGACCCATCCGAGCAGCGGCATCGCGGTCTGAAAGCCGCCGAATACCGCCGACGAAATCAGCGCCTTGCGTTTGCGCATATCCGGCTCGCGCAGTCCGTTGGCGACCGAAACCGAGAACGCGTCCATCGCAAGCCCGACCCCGAGCAGCGCCGCGTTTATGAAAAACATCGCGTTCAACCGCGTTCCCCTCCCTGACAGCGATTGGTGATAAGGATAATACAAAATAATAGTATGCGTTTCTATTCGCTATAATAACGACCCCGCGTGAAGCTCTCTTCACACGGGGCGTATGTATTCGATACGGCGCGTGTTATTTTGCTTTCGCCTGCTGATTTTTGTTGTAGCGCGCCCAGAGGAAAGCGAGAAGTCCGCCGCTGGCGAGGGCGGCGACTCCGATGAGGATCGCCATGATCTCAAGCAGACCGAAGCCACTCGACGCCGGCACGAAATCCGCGAACTCGCAGACGGCGAAGTAATACTTTCTGCCCGCCTCGAGTGTTTCGGAAACCTTGATAACACCGCTGCCGGTCGGTTCGCCGCTCTCCTCTCCGCCGTCGGAAGAAGAGGCCGGAACCGCCTTGCCGACGTTCTTATTGCTTGTTTCAACGTGCGAAGCGCGCTCAGCGTAAAACAGCACGACCATGCTTCTGCCTATCAAGCTCTCGTCTACGGGCAGCATGATCGTCACCTTCGAATTGAAAGTCTCGTCGCCGCCGAGCAGGACCTCGTAGCAGCAGTTGAGTTCTTTATCCTTTGACGCGTCAAGGAGTTTTTTGTATACCTCGGAATACTCCGAATCGCCGGCGGAGATGGATTTCGCATCTATCAGCAGCTTGTCGTTCGGCTGGGAAAGCCCTATGGAAATGCCGGTCAGGTCGTGGGTTATCGTCTGGATATAAATCTCTTCGGCGGACGAACTGCTCGATGAAGAGCGGCGCTCCTCTTTGCTCGACTCGCTCTTTTCCGATGATGACTCCTCTTCCGACGAACTGCTTTTTTCCTCTTCCGACGAGCTGCTCTTCTCCTCTTCGGATGAACTGCTTTTTTCCTCCTCGGATGAACTGCTCACCTGTTCGGCGGACGAGCTGCTCGCCTCTTCGACGGAGGAGGTGCTTTCGGCGGTCTGCCCCTCCTCGCCTTCGGCAAAGACGCTTATCGCCGTCAGCGAAGTCGATATAAGCAGCAGCGCTATGACTGCCGCGAGTAATTTTTGCAACCTTTTCATATGCTTCCCTTTACGGTATCTTATTTGAATTTGCTTCTGAATCGAATAATATAATACTACAAAAGCGCGTGATTGTCAATACCGGCAGATTATTGCCCGCCGCACTTGATTTTCGTCGGCGTTGTGATATAATATCGGTATGAAAGAATTATTGACGATGTTTCTGACCTTTGCGAAAATAGGCGCGACGACCTTTGGCGGCGGATACGCGATGCTTCCGATGTTTCAGCGCGAGCTCGCCGATAAGCGCGGCTGGATAACGGAAGAGGAGATCTTCGACTACTACGCGATCTCCGGCTGCACCCCCGGCGTCATCGCGGTCAACGTCGCTACGCTGACCGGCTACAAGCTGCACGGCTTCTTCGGCGCGCTTTTCTGCACGCTCGGCGTCATATCCCCTTCGCTCGTTATAATTACGCTGATCGCGGCGCTGCTGACCGGCTTCGGCGGCAACGAGATCGTGCTCCACGCGCTCGCGGGAGTCCGCGTCGCCGTATGCGCGCTCGTTTCGGTCTACATCTGGAAGATGATAAAGAAGGGCGTGAAGGATCTCATCACGCTCGGCGTCTTCACCGCCGCGCTCGCGATAGCGGTATTCCTGCCCGTTTCGCCCGTCTACATAGTCGCGGGCGCGGGCCTGCTCGGAATCATACTCTCCTTCATACTCCCGATGAAAAAGGAGGATGAAGCGGAATGACCTTTCTGATGCTTTTCTGGGAGTTCTTCAAAACGGGGCTTTTCGCCGTCGGCGGAGGGCTCGCGACGCTCCCCTTCCTGCGCGATATTGCGACGCGCTTTGACTGGTTCACGCTCGATCAGCTCTCGGATATGATCGCCGTTTCGGAGGCAACGCCCGGACCGATAGGCGTGAATATGGCGACCTACGCCGGCTACAACGCCGCGTATATACTCGGCGCGCTGACCGCGACGCTCGCGCTCGTGCTGCCGTCCTTCATCATCGTCTGCATCGTTGCGCGGTTTCTGCAAAAATACAAACAAAGCCGCCTCGTGCACGGTCTGTTTTACGCGCTGCGTCCGGCTACCGCCGCGATAGTTACCGCCGCGGTCGCGGGCATCTTCATCAGCGCGATATTCAACGTTTCCGCAGGCGCGGGAGCGCCGCTGACGCAGATGATCTCGCTGCCCGCGCTCGGACTTTTCGCCGTCACGCTCGCGGGAGTCGTCGCGGCGGGCAAAAAGGTGCATCCGCTTGTATTCATCGCCGCCGGCGCCGCCGCGGGGATACTGCTCAAACTATAAACCTTGACTGATTGGCGATAATGACAATCAGTCTTTACGGAGGTAATTATGAAAAAAACAGCCAGACTGCTCGCGCTCCTGCTTTCGCTGACGCTTCTGCTCTGCGGCTGCAATTTCAGTATATCCTTCGGGCCGGCTCCCGAAAGCAGCTCTTCCGGCTCGTCCGGCGGCTTCTCCGGAAGCGAAGACGAGCCCGCCGGATACACGCCGGAGCTCTGGCGCGTCACGGCGGACGGCTACGCCGGCTCCTTCTATCTCTTCGGATCGATACACGTCGGCGACAACGAAATGTTCCCGCTGCCCGACTACGTCGAGAACGCCTACGCGGAATGCGGCGCGCTCGCCGTCGAATGCGACATAGTCGCCTTCGAGCAGCTGCCGGAGGCGGAGATCGCGAAGTATTACACCCCCTTCGTGCTGACCGACGGCACGACGATACGCGACCACCTCGACCGCGATATTTACAGCGCTGCGAAGAAGCTGCTGAAGGACGCGGGTTATTACAACTCCTCGATGGACTATTACGACGCCGCGATGTGGTGTTCGCTCGTCGATCAGGTCGCCGTCGAGAACAGCGGCCTTAAGTATGAGAACGGCATAGACCGCCACTTCCTCGAGGACGCGCACAAGACCGGCAAGAAGATACTCGAGGTCGAGTCGGTGGAGTTTCAGTACGCGATGGAGCGCGGCTTCTCCGACGATATATACAACGTCGTGATGCGCGACTGCACCGACGACGGCTACCTCGACGACTACTCCGACGGCATTCACGAACTGCTCCGCTGCTGGAAAAACGGAACCGTTTCCGATGAGCTGGAGGCCGAATCCGACTACAGCGAACTGACGGACGAGGAACGCGCGCTCATGGAGAGTTACGACAAGGTCATGTGCGACGACCGCAACGTCGGAATGGCGGACGCTGCGGAAAGCTATATGAAACAGGGTATGAACGTATTCTTCGTCGTCGGAGCCGCGCATATGTGCGGCGACAAAGGCGTCGTCGCGCTGCTGAAGGCGCGCGGATACGACGTTCAGCCCGTAAGATAAGTCCCCTATCAGAATCAGCCAAAAATCCAAACGAACGGAGCTTCGGTATGACAGACATCAACGAAATCATCGCAAAGCACAAGGGCAAAAAAGTGGCGGTGCTCGGCCTCGGCGTCAGCAATATGCCGCTGGTGCGCCTGCTGAAGACCTGGGGCGCGGAGATAACGATACTCGACCGCCGCAGCGAGCTGCCGGACGAATTCCTCTCCGACGTGACGCTGAAATTCAGCTGCGGCGACGGATACCTCGACCGCCTCGCCGATACGGGTTACGATATAATCTACCGCACGCCCGGTCTATACCCCTACATCCCGCAGATAAGCGCCGCCGTCAAGAACGGCGCCGTGCTCTCCAGCGAGATGGAGCTTTTCTTCGAGCTCTGCCCCGCGCCGATAACCGCGGTCACCGGCAGCGACGGCAAAACAACCACCACGACGCTGATAGCGAAGCTCTACGAAGCCGCGGGCTACAGGACCTTCCTCGGCGGAAATATCGGCACGCCCCTGCTCTCCTCGCTCGGCGAGATCAAGCCGGCGGACAAGGTCGTGCTCGAGCTCTCCTCCTTCCAGCTGATAACGATGGTGCGCTCGCCCGAAACAGCGGTCATCACCAACCTTTCGCCCAACCACCTCGACGTCCACCGCAGCTATGAGGAATACGGCAACGCGAAGAAAAACATATTCAAGTATCAGTCCGCCTACGGCACGGTCGTGCTTAACGCGGATAACGACTTCACCGCCGCCTGCGCATCCGAGGCCAACGGCAGAGTGCTGACGTTCAGCCGCCGCGAAAAGCCCGAGAACGGCGTCTATAAGGACGGGAAAGGCGACATTTACTTCCGCGAAAACGGTAAGGAAACCTACCTTTTCAACGGCTCCGAGATCATGATAAAGGGCGAGCACAACGCGGAAAACTTCATGGCGGCGATGGCGGCCGTCGGCTGCGAGATCGCGTCGAAGTACGCGCCGGAGCTCGCGCGCACCTTCGCCGGAGTCGAGCACCGCAACCGCCTGATCGCGACGAAGAACGGAGTCCGCTTCTACGACGACTCCATCGGCACGAGCCCGACCCGCACGATCGCGACGCTCTCCGCCTTCGACGAGCGCGTGATACTCATCCTCGGCGGCTACGACAAAAAGGTCAGCTTCGACCCGCTGAAAGCGCCGGTCGGCGAAAAGGCGAAGGCGGTCTTCCTCTGCGGCAACACGGCCGGCAGGATCGCCGCCGCGCTGGACGGCTGCGGCGTGCCGCTGACGCGCTGCGCCTCCTTCGACGAAGCGGTCAGAGCCGCGGCGAACGCCGCCTCCGACGGCGACGCGGTGCTGCTCTCCCCCGCCTGCGCGTCGTTTGACGAATTCAAGAACTTCGCCGAGCGCGGCAGACGCTTCGCGGCGATAGTTGACGAACTGTAATTAACGGAAGTGATATAATGAACTACCTGAAGATACTCTCCGCGCTTGAAGCGCCCTCCGGCGCCGAACACGGCGTCGCGCCCGCGCTCGCGGAGCTGCTGAAGCCCTACACCTCCGACGTGCGCGTGACCGCGCTCGGCTCGGTCGTCGGCGTCATCCCCTGCGGCGAGCCGGACGCGAAAAAGCTGATGCTCGACGCGCACCTCGACTCCGTCGCCGCGTTCGTCACCGAGCTTGTCGAAGGCGGCTTCGTCCGCGTCGGCGTGCTCGGTATGGACCGCCGCGTTATGCTGAACGCGGAGTTCACCATCCTCGGCAAGGGCGGCAGCGTCCGCGCCGTCCCCTGCGTGCTCCCGCCGCATCTGCAGAAGGAAAGCGGCAAGGTGCCGGAGGATTCCGAGATGGCGTTCGACACCGGTCTGCCGCTCGACGAGCTGAAAAAGAAGGTCGCCGTCGGCGACCCCGTAGTATTCACCCCGAAATACGCCGAGCTGTTCGGCGGAAGAACCGTATGCACCTCCGGCGACAACCGCGCCTCCTGCGCCGTCGTGCTCCGCGCGCTCGAGCTTATCGCCGGAAAGAAGGCGAAGTTTGATATCATCGCCTCCTTCGCCTCTCAGGAAGAGGCGGGCGGCAGCGGCGCGTTCACCTCCGCCTTCGAGTTCGCGCCGGACGAGGCGGTCATCCTCGACGTATCCTTCGCGCAGACGCCGGACACGCCCTACCCCAAAGCCGGCAAGCTCGGCGGCGGCGTTATGATAGGCGTTTCTCCGCGGCTTTCGCGCGAACTGACGGACAAGCTGAAGGCGGCCGCCGAACGCATCGGCGAGGCGTATCAGACCGAGGTCATGCCGCGCGACACCGGCACCGACGCCGACGACATATCGATCTCCGGCAGAGGCGTCGCCTGCGCGATGCTCTCGACTCCGCTTCGCTATATGCACACCCCCGCCGAGGTCACCGACGCGGCGGACATCGAATCCGCGGCGAAGATCCTCGCGGAATACGCAATCAACGGTTAGGAGGACGCGGAAATGCTCGAACTGATCAAAGAACTCTGCAATATCGACGGCGTTTCCGGCGGCGAAGCGCCCGTGAGGGAAAAGATAATCTCCCTCATCGACGGCTTCTGCGAATGGTCCGTCGATCCGCTCGGCAACCTGCTCTGCTTCAAAAAAGGCAGACAGCCGGCAAATAAAAAAGTCATGTTCGCCGCGCACATGGACGAGGTCGGCTTCATCGTAACCGGTATAGACGGCGACGGATATCTGAAGTTCGGCACGGTCGGCGGCATACTCGACAGCGCGCTCCACGGCCGCGTGCTCCGCAAGGGCGGGCTGAAATGCGTCCTCGGCGGCAAGACCTGGCACCTCGTCAGGGACGACGGCAAAAAAGAGTATATAAAGCTCGACGATCTCTACGGCGACGTCGGCGCGAAGTCGAAGGAAGAAGCCGAAAAGTACGTTTCGCCCGGCGATCTCTTCGCCTTTGACGTCGAAACCGTCGACTTCGGCGCAAACTCCCTCTGCGGCAAGGCGCTCGACGACCGCGCCGGCTGCGCGATCATGATAGATATGATAAAAAGCGAACTTGAATACGACGCGCACTTCGCCTTCACCGTCTGCGAGGAAGTCGGGCTGCGCGGCGCGGGTCCCGCGGCGTTCAGCGTACGCCCGGATGTCGCCGTCGTGCTTGAAAGCACCACCGCCGCGGACGTCTGCGGCTCCGAAGGCAGCAAGCGCGTGACCGTTCAGGGCGACGGAGTCGCCGTTTCCTTCGCCGACCGCGCGACCGTTTACGACCGCGAGCTTTTCGCTCTCGTATGCGAGACCGCGGAAAAGAAGGGTATCAAGTATCAGGTCAAGTCCGCGATCGCGGGCGGCAACGACTCCGGCGCGATACACAAAGCCGCCGCCGGCGTGAAGACGACCGCGCTCTCCATCCCCGCAAGGTATATACACACGTCCCAGAGCACCGTCAACAAGGCGGACGTCCTCGCCTCCCGCGCGCTCGCGGAGGCCGTGCTTTCCGCCGTGCAATAACTCAAACGGAGAAACGCCCGTGAGAAAGACTGTTTCGATCATACTCCTCATCGCGCTGCTGGTCACGCTTCCGGCGGCGCTTTTCGCCTGCGGCGGCTCCGCCGCGGACAGCATCAAGGGGATATATATGACGAGCGCGGGCGTACTGCTCGTTTCCGACGAAACGCTCTCGGTCAAGGTCTACGACAGGCACGGAGACAAAATCTACGGCAAGCTGGCGAAGCTGAAAAAAGAAGACTTCCCCGAGCTCGAGCCGTATATGACCGCGAAGAAGGCGTTTCTGCTCGACTTCGCCGCGCTGGCGGAAATAAGCGCCGAGGGCAGTTATAAATGCCGCTACTCCGTCAAGGGCGAGAGCGCCTATATCGAGCACACCTACATCGTCAGCGCGTCACCCGCGGAGCCGCCGGAGATCTTCTCCGCAGAGGCGACCGCGCAGGACGGCTACGCGATGCTGACCGTCAGTGTCGACCCGAAGTACGCGCGCCTTTTCAAGGTCTGGACGGGCGACGTGCCGGAGGAAGCCCGCTTCCCCGCTTCCGCGCTCGAATGCGCCAGCGGCTACGACCAGATCGCGCGCGGCGAAATGGTCTACGAGCTGCCCGTCGAGACGGGGCGCGAAACCGTCTTTTACACACGCGGGCTCTATAACTTTTACGGTTATGAGGACGACGAGATAGTTAAAGTCAATAATCCGGAATATCCCGATTTCGTTTCCCCCTGCGTCTGCCTTGAGCTGCTCAACCCGTCCGACAAACGCGTCTATAACCTCGGGAACGATACGCATATGCAGAAATTCACGATATACTCCCCGTCGGCGAGCTCCAAACTGACGAGCGTATACAGCGCTCCGCCTCCGGTCGAGCCGGAGCCGCCCGTATTTTCCGCCCAGCTCGTCGCCGAAGGCGGCAAGGCGAAACTGAAGGTCAACCCGTTCCCGAAGGCCGTTTATTACCGCGCCGTCATCACCGAGCATTACAACGGAAAATCCCGCGTCGTCTGCAACGCGACGCTGACGACGAAGCTCGTCGCGCAGGCGGATATCCGCAAGGACGCCGCCGCATCCTACACCGGTGACGTTTACGCCATGCTCTCCGACGGCACGATGACCGAAAAGCTCGAACTGGAGGGTTTCTCGACGTCCTTCGTGACTGTTCCGACGCCGACGGTGACCTATGAAAACGGCGAGGTCAAAGCGGTATTCCCGCGCAATACGAAGGTCAGCGTGTGGCGTTCCGGCGCGGAGATCTCCACCGATACGATGGTCATCGGCATAGGCAACGTCTACACGTATATGCCGGACGGACCCGGCGAATACGGCTTCATATACAAGGCCTTCGGCAACGGCGCCGATATCCTCGACAGCGGGCTGATAGATTCGCCGAATGTCAGGGTAGACTGACGCCGTGTCAGCGCAAAACAAAACTGCGTTTCCAAATCGGAAACGCAGTCCTTTTTTATCACAGTTATTTTTCGTCGGGGAGTTTTTCCACGTTCTTCTCCGGCGAAGCAAGGTCGAGATCGGCCTTGATCTTGGAGGTGGATATTCCCTCGGTGCGCGGCAGGAAGGTCACGTCGCAGAGCCCTGTAAGACACGTGAAGCGCGGATCGCCCTCCCAGTCGCCGCCCATCACGACCTCGTCGACGCGGTAGGTCTTCACGTCGTCCGCCTTCTGTTCCCAGGTCTTCTCCGGAATGACGAGGTCGACGTAGCGCACCGCCTCGAGCATCTCCTTGCGGCGCTCGTAGCTGTGATAGCAAGTCTTGCCCTTCAGCTCGTTGAATTCGTCCGTGCTGAGCGCGACGATAAGGTAATCGCCGCGTTCACGCGCGCGCTTGAGCAGTCTGATATGCCCGTAATGAAGCAGGTCGTAGGTGCCGTAGGTAAGGATCCTTCTCATACGCTTTCCTCCGTTAATTGTCGGTCGCAAAGCTTCTGCCGAGGGTTTCGACGGCCGCGATAATCTGCGGGTCGTTCTGCTTTTCCATATCGTAGAACTTCGCCTGCTGTTCGGCGGAAAGCGCCACTCTGACGTGGGGTTCCACGCCGACGCCTTCGAAATTGCTGCTCAGCGGCGGATAGAAATATGCGACGGAAATCGCGATTGCGGAGCGGTCGCTGAGCGGGAATATCTGCTGGATCGTACCCTTGCCGAACGTGGTTTCACCGACGGTCGTCGCCTTATTGTAGTCGGAAAGCGCGCAGGCGAAAAGCTCCGCGGCGAGCGCCGTGTTCCCGTCCATTATGACCGCCATCGGCATATCCACGGACGCGGCGTCGCTGGGCACTTCCTCCGGCTCCTCGGAATCCGCGTAAGCCCTGCGCATTATCGTCCCTTCGGGAAGCAGCGTGTCGAGCACCTTCGCGGCGACATCGATATCGCCGGTGGAGTTGCGGCGCACGTCGAAGACGAACGCGCCGACTCCGCGTTCGCAGAGCGTATCGATCGCATCGTTGAAATCGTCAAGCGTCGTGGCGTCAAATGTGTATATCTTTATGTAGCCGACGTCGCCGGCGATTATCTCGTATTCGATCGACGGAACGGAGATCACGTCGCGTCTGACGGTGAAGTTTATCTTTCTGGTCATTTTCGGGCGCTGAACGGTAAATTCCGCGTTCGTGCCCTCAGTGCCCGCGAGCGCGGCGCAGGCGTTTACGAAGCCCATTTCATCGGTGTCCTCGCCCGATACGGCAACGATCACGTCGCCGACCTTCACTCCCTCCTCGGCGGCGGGAGAGCCCTTGACGACGCGGATGACGCGCATATAGCCGCTCTCGTCCTCGACGACGCTGACGCCGATTCCGACGACCTGACCCTGCTGTTCCTTCTTATAGCGGGCGTAATCCTCGACGGAGTAATACTTCGCGTAGGCGTCGTCAAGTCCGCCTATCACGCCGGACGCCATTCCGTTATTCAGCGCGGTTTCGTCGATGTCACCGACGTAGCGTTCGCGGATGAGCTTGTTTATCTCCGCCATCTTCGCGAACGCTCTCTCCTGGGCCTGCAGATTTTCGCTGACCTTGTCGTATTTCGCGCGCATATATCCCGCGGTTATCGCCATCGTCGTGGCGGCCGCGAGAATAATGACGACGATCATCGTCAGTATTCCGAATCTCTTTTTCATTTCAGTTCTCCCCGATCGCTACTTGATATACGAGATGTAACCCAGCGGATCGACCTGCTTGCCGTCCACTATGAATTCGATGTGAAGATGCGGGCCGGTGACGTTACCCGTCCTGCCGACGTAGCCGATGACCTGTCCCTTTGCGACTACGTCGCCCTTGCTGACGGTCGGGCTGTCCTTTTTCATATGCGCGTAAAGCGTGGAGATGCCGCCGCCGTGTGAAATGACGACGCGCTGGCCGTAGCCGCCGGAGGTGTATTTGACCTCGATGACCGTTCCGGCGTTGCAGGCGACTATCGGCTTGCCTTCAATGCCTTCGCCCGCGGAGTTCCTGCCGGCGATGTCCATGCCGGTATGCTTGCCGCTGCCCCAAAGACTGCCGGCCTTGCCGAAGTAGCAGCTGATATTGCTCTTTTTGTTGAAGCCGGGTACCGGCCATATGAAGTCGCCGCCGACGTATTCGCCCTGCGACTGCTGTCTTATCAGCTCTTTGATCTCCTCGTACTGCTTCGCCATCTCCTTTTCGGCGGAGGCGATCGCTTTCTTGTTCTGATCGCGGAGGGTCTTGAGCTTCGCCTCGTTATTCTCGAGCTTCTTGCGTTGAGAAACGAGGTCGGCCTTCAGGTCGCTCATCTCTTTTTTATCCTTCTCAAGACTCGCCTTGACGCTCTCGTAATCGCTCTTGGCGGTCTTGAACTCGTCCACCATATCTCTGTCCGCGGCGACGAGGATCTCAAGCGTATCGAGCGTATCGAGGAAGGAGCCGAAGTCTTTGCTCTCAAAGAGCATATTGATATAGGAATCGCTGCCGCCCATATATATCGCGCGGATGCGCTCCTCCATCTGCGCCGTGCGGACGGCGATATCCTCCTCCGCGCCGGCGATGTTTTCGCTCTGCTCGTCGATCGCTTTGCCGAGCTCCCTGATACGGTCGTTGGTCAGGTCGATCTGCTCCTCGATCTCCTCCGTCTGCTCGACGATGAGCTGAATCTGCGAAAGCAGCTCCTTGCCCTCTTTTTCGAGCTTGGCGATCTTTTCCTCAAGGTCGTTGACCTTGCTCTGCTTCGCGTTTATCTGGTCCTGCAGCGAATCCGCTCCCGCGGGCGCGCCGATAACGCCGGAGCATAAAAGCGC
The DNA here is from genome assembly GCA_017438525.1 of Clostridia bacterium. Classification (NCBI taxonomy): domain Bacteria; kingdom Bacillati; phylum Bacillota; class Clostridia; species Clostridia bacterium. Next base: position 12,669 of record JAFRVI010000026.1, on the reverse strand, counting down.
CGTCGTCAGAACCATAACAATCGCGGTTATTATCGAAACTGTTCTTCTCATAATACCCTCCCCGGCGTCAGACCTTCAGATGCTTTCTGACGGAAATGACGCTGCCAAGAACGCCTGTGATCACTCCCACGAGCAGGAACGAACCCGCAAGCGGAAGCGCGATATCCTTGAACGGCATCGGCTTCAGCAGCTCGATCGAGCCGATGAGCTTCTGCATCCCGTAAATGTATATGAAGTATTCTATGATATAGGCGATGACGCTGCCGATAGCTCCTATGGCTATACCTTCGATGACGAAGGGCTTTCTGATAAAGCTGTTCTTCGCGCCGACGAGCCGCATTATCCCGATCTCAAGACTGCGGTTCTGCATCGAGGCGCGTATGGTGTTGGAAATAATGAACGCGGAAATGATCGCCAGGATTATGACTACCGCGCCGCCCGCTATTTCAAGCACGCGCTTTATCGTGACTATCGTGCGCGTGGCGGAAGCCGACCACGTTACCTTCTCCACCCCTTCGATTGACTGGAGGACGGAAATGGTCTCGCTCGTCTTTGCTATATCCTTCAGCGTTATCACGAATTTGTCCGGCAGAGGATTCTCCTCAAAGCCGTCAAGAATGTCGCCGTATTCACTGTATGACTGTCTGAATTCCTCCGCGCCCTCCTCCTTGGGAACGTAAGTGATGGTGGCGACGTTATCCGTCGCCTCCAGCGCGGTCTTCAGGTCGTACACCTCGCTCTGCGTCGCGGTGTAAGGCGGATATACGCGCACAACGTTCGCTTCGCCGAGCCGGTTTAGGTAGCTCGAAATATTGAGCGAGATGAGGACGAACGTTCCGAGCAGCAGCAAACACACCGTCAGCACGCTGACGGAAACGATCGCCATGGGCTTATTGAACTTCGTGCTGAGCAGCGAGCGCCCCCACGAATACTTCGTGACTTTATTCTTGCTCATATCACGTACCCGCCTTCGGCGTCGCTGATGACGACACCCTCCTTTATCGCGATAACTCGCTTCTGCATCGCGTTGACGAGCTCCTTCTCGTGCGTCATTATAACGATGGTAGTGCCCTTTTCGTTAATCCTGTCGAGCAGATACATCATTTCCGTCGAAAGCTTGGGGTCGAGGTTGCCGGTGGGCTCGTCCGCTATAAGCAGCGACGGATTGTTGACGAGCGCGCGGGCAAGCGCGACGCGCTGCTGCTCGCCGCCGGAAAGCTCGGACGGCAGAACGTTCGCCTTCTCGGAAAGTCCGACGAGGTCGAGCATATACGGAACGCGGTTGCGTATGTGCTTTACCGGCGCGCCGATGACGCGCATCGCGAACGCGACGTTCTCGAAAACGGTCAGAGTCGGGATCAGCTTGTAATCCTGGAAGACTATGCCCATCGAGCGCCGCAGGAACGGGATCTCCTTCTTCTTCATCTTCAGCAGGTTGAATCCGTTGATGATGATCTCGCCGGAGTTGGCGGTTTCTTCGCGGATCATCAGCTTCGTGATGGTCGTTTTGCCCGCGCCGCTTTCGCCGGTGATGAAGACGAACTCCCCGTCGTTTATCGTAAAGCTCACGCCGTTAAGCGCTCGTTTCTTGCCGTTTTTGCTGCTATACCGCATAGAAACGTCTTTGAACTCTATCATTTCTTCTCCTTATCAGCAGAAACCCGTTTGCCGCGTCAATATTTGACGGGCTTTTCCTGAAGGTACTTGTGGACCATGAGCGCCACCTTGAAGACGATGGCGTTCTCGAATTCGCGCAGGTCGAGCCCCGTCAGCTTCTTGATCTTATCAAGGCGGTAGACGAGGGTGTTTCTGTGAACGAACAGCTTGCGCGAGGTCTCGGATACGTTGAGGTTGTTCTCGAAGAACTTCTGGATCGTGAACAGCGTTTCGTGATCGAGACTGTCGATGGTGCCGGACTTGAATACTTCATCCATATACATTTCGCACAGCGTCGTGGGCAGGTGGTAGATCAGGCGCGCGATCCCGAGGGTCGCGTAGTTGACGACGCTGTTTTCCGTCTCGAAGACCTTGCCGACCTCGATCGCGGTCTGCGCCTCCTTGAAGGCGCGGGCAAGCTCGGCGACGGTGGATACGACGTTGCTGATGCCGACGGTCGCATCCGCGAAGAATTCACCCTTCAGAGTATCAACGATCGAGAAGCCGAGTTTGTTGAGCGTCAGCGGCTCCTTGTGCTCCTTGACCTCCTTGACGATGGCGATCTCGTTTTCACTCAAACGGATGACGAAGTCCTGATTCTTATCGGGGAAGAGGTTGCGGATAACGTCGAAAAGCGATATATCCGTCCTCTCGTCGATCCGCACGAGCAGAACGACGCGGTCGACCTCGTTGTTTATCTGCAATTCCCCGACCTTATTGCGAAGCTCGCCGGGCAGTATGTTATCGAGCAGGACGTTCTTTATGAACGCCGCCTTGTCGTATTTTTCGTCGTAATACGCCTTTATGTTGTCGAGAGAAACCGACAGGATCGCGGCGGAGTATTTCGCGCGCTCGTCATCGCCGTCGACAAAAACGGCGTAGTCCGCCTTGGTCAGCCAGCCGAGTTTCTTATAGGTCCGGCCGGCGACGGAAAGCGCTTCGTTGGTGTAGGAAAGTTCGTCCATTATGCCGCCTACGGTCTTGCCGATCATGGAAAGATCGCTGCACGAAACGACGGCGTTGTTCTCGTCGATAACGCCGATCGTTCTGCCGATGACGTCCTTCATCTGCTGGATCACCGTCTGGAACAGTCTGTTTGACATTTTCATCGCTCCTTTGTCCTGTATTATAAAGTTCGAAAGTTGAATGAAGACTAATCGGCGGTAAGGACAACACGGTTTTGAACGACAAATTTTGCCCCGTTCCGCGTTAAAATGCTCGGCAATACAGCAAGTATTGCCTTGCGCTTTTGCCTTGAACGAAACAAAATCGGTCCGTTCAAAACTGCTCCGCACCTGAAAGCGAGGCAAATCCGAGGGATTTGCGGCGCGGAGGACGACGGCGGGCCGGCGCCCGCCGAGGACAACAAGCCGGAAAGTTCCGGATTTGACCGCTTCTCAGGCGTATTGTCCTTATCGCCGATCAGTCAAGATTTAATCACGAAGGATTCTTTCCGCCGCCTCTGTGTCGCGGATTATCTGAAGACGCAGGTCTTCGAGGCATTCAAAGTAAATCTCGCCGCGGATGCGGGCCACGTATTCGACCTCGACGATCCTGCCGTAAAGATCCTCGTCGACGCCGAAGATATGGGTCTCCTCGGTTACCTCCTGGCCGCCGACCGTCGGACGCGTGCCGACGTTCGTGACGGCGCCGTGCCGCACTCCGTCGACGACTGCGCGGGTTGCGTAAACTCCGAAGGCGGGGATGAGCCGCCCCTGCGGGAATCTGTTGTTTATCGTCGGAAAGCCGATGCTTCTGCCTATCTGTCTGCCGTGCTCGACCGGAAAGTCCGTTGAAAACGGGCGCCCGAGAGCGCGAGCCGCGGAAGCGACGTCGCCGTCCGTGATAAGCCGGCGGATACGTGAGCTTGAAACGAGCTCGCCGTCGAGCTCGACCGGCGGTATGACGGTCAGCTCCGCGCCCTTCGCACGGAGCAGCTCGCCGAGCTTCTCCGGCCCCGCGGCGCCGCCTCTGCCGAAGCGGAAGTTGAAGCCGCAGAAGACCTTTTTCGCGTTCAGTCCGCCGACGATCACCTCGTCTACGAAGCGTTCGGCGGTGTATTCAAAGCCGCCGTTTTTCAGGTCGAAATAGCATATCTCATCCGCGCCGCAGGCGTATATCGCGCGTTCGCGCAGGGCGTTGCTCATTATGCGCGGAGCGCGGGCGCGGGTCTTTATAAAGTCGCCGGGCAGGTCCGGAAACGTCAGCGCGCGGGCGGTAAGTCCGCCTTCGGAAGCGGCGCGCGCCGCTTCGCCGATGACCTTCGCGTGACCGACGTGAACGCCGTCGAACGTTCCGAGCGCGAGCGCGCAGGGCGGAAGCTTGGTTTTTATATCGCCGCAGTTGATGATCAATTCGCTTCCTCCTTGACAACGTACATCGTGCGCACCTTCATCCTGCCGCCCCTGCTGTCGAAAAGGCCGAGGAAACCGTGGGCGGCGTCGAACATTTTGTAGGTCCCTTCCGGAAGGTCGGTCGGGTTGCCGGCTCCGTTGAGCAGCATCCTGCCCTTGCGGTTGCTGACGGTGACGCTCTCGAAACCGGTCAAGGCGTTCTCCACGGGAAGCATATGCTCCGCGAAGTTCGCCTTCGCCTCCTCGAGCGAAACGCAGTCGTCGACAGTGAAGCCGCTGCCGGCAAGACGGCGGAGCTCCCACAGGCACGCTCCGCAGCCGAGCTTCTCGCCTATATCGCGGGCGAGCGCGCGTATGTACGTTCCCTTCGAGCATTCCACCTCGAAGGTGAGCGTATCGCCTTCCGCGGAAAGCGGAATGATCGAGTATATCTCTATCCTGCGCGGAGGTATCTCCGGCGCTTTGCCGGCGCGCGCGAGGTCGTAAAGCCGCTTGCCGCGCACCTGTATCGCGCTGTACGCCGGCGGCGTCTGAAGCTGCTCGCCGACGAATGACGCGAGCGTTTCCTCAGCGTTCGCTAGGTCGGGCGCGGAGCCGGAAACGGTCACTTCTCCCGTGCGGTCGAGCGTGTCGCTCGTCACGCCGAGTTTTACGGACGCGCGGTACCTCTTTCTGCCGACGGTGAGGTAGTCCTGAAACTTCGCGCACCTGCCGAAAAGCAGCGGCAGCACGCCCGTTGCGAACGGGTCGAGCGTTCCGGCGTGACCGATATGGCTCTCGTGAGTCGCCTTGCGCATAACGGCGACGACGTCGAAGGAGGTGAAGCCCTCCGGCTTGTCGATGCAAAGTATACCGTTCACGCGTTCCTCCGCAGCTGATCTTCCATAGCCGCCTTCACCCTGCCGAGGCAGTCGGAAAGCTCTCCGTACACGTTCGCGCCCGCGGCGCCCTCGTGCCCGCCGCCGCCGAAAACGGCGCAGAGCGCGGAGCAGTCGAAGCCGGGGTTGGAACGCGCCGAAATCTTGTATTCATTCTCGCCCGTGCGGCGAAGCAGGACCGCGCCTACGACGCCGTCCACCTTGCGCAGTTCGCCGGAAAGTCCGTCGTAGTCGTCCTCCGAGCATCCGCGCAGGTCGACGTGCGAAACGGCGAGCTTGCCGCCGGCGAATATCTCTACGTTACCGTAAAGCTGGCTGAGCAGCTTAACGCGCTCCGCCGAAACGGTCTCGAAAAACGCTTTGTTCATCGAGCCGAAGTCCGCGCCCGCTTCCATCGTTTCGGCGGCGGCGCGCATGGTCTTCGGCGTGTTGTTGCGGTATCTGAAGCAGCCGGTGTCGGTGCTCAGCGCGGCGTAAAGCGCCGTCGCGATCTCGCGCGTCATACCGACGCCGAGGATGCCGAGCAGTTCGTACACCATTTCGCCCGCGGAGGCGGCGGTCTCGTCGAGCGCCGTGAACTTCGCGTAGCGCTTGTTGCTCTTGTGATGATCTATGCAGAGGTCGGCCCGTTCACAGTACGGCGCGAGGCCGCCCGCAAGCTGTGTTTCGGCTACGTCGACGGCTACTATGAAGTCCGGCTCGAACTCCACGGGAAGCCGCTCCGCGCCCGAAACGCAGATCAAGCTCGGCGGGATCTCGTCCGGATTCGCGACGAAGCAGCGCTTGCCCAGCGCCTTCAGCGCGTGCAGTAAGGCAAAGCCCGCTCCGACGGTGTCTCCGTCGGGGTGCGCGTGAGTGATTATCATTATGCCGTCGGCGGCTTTCAGCATTTCGGCCGCCCGCTGCAGATCAGTCATTCTCTTCCCTCTCGGTATGCTCGTGCGCGACGCTGTCGTCGATAAGCTTGGATATGCGCGCGCCGTATTCCATCGAAGCGTCAGGTATGAAGACGAGCTCGGGCGTGTGCCGCAGGTCGAGCCGGTGCGAAAGCTCGCCGCGGATGAAGCCCTTCGCCGCCTTCAGCGCCGCGACGACCTTCTGCGTCTTCTCCATGCCGGAAAGCGTGCTTACGTAAACCTTCGCGACGGACATATCCTTCGACATTTCAAGCCGCGCGATAGATACGAACTTGCCGTCAAGCTCGCGGCTCTTGACCTCTTTGAATATCGAATCGAGCTCGCGCTTTATGTTTTCACTTGTGTTCCTGAACGCGTGAGACGCCATATTTTCTCCGTTCCGCGGTTACACCGCTCGATTACGGCTGATTGGCGATAAGGACAATACGCCTGACAAACGGTCAAATCCGGTGTTTTCCGGCTTGTTGTCCTCGCCGGGCGCCAGCCCGCCGTCGTCCTCCGCGCCGCAAACCCCTCGGATTTGCCTCGTTTTCAGGTGCGGAGCAGTTTTGAGCGAGCCGATTTTGGTCCGTTCAAGGCAAAAGCGCAAGGCAATACTTGTGTATTGCCGAGCATTTTAACGCAGAACGGGGCAAAATCTGCCGTTCAAAACCGTGTTGTCCTTACCGCCAATCAGCCACAACCCATTATTCAACATCTTATATTATAACACCTTTTGTGAAAATATCAAGGAATCTGACAAAAAAATATATGAATACTTATAAGAATTATACAAATATATTTTTGACCGCCGGACACGCCGAAGGGCATTTTTCACTTGTAATCCCCCGCCGCGTATGGTAAAATAGAATTGTGAAATCATTGCAGGAGGGATAATTATGACGACAAAAGAAGCCCTTGAAAAATACGCCGCGCTGGAGAAGACGCTTTTCGCGCTCGGGCACGCGGAATCAATGCTTTATTACGACGGAGCGACCGTCGCGCCGAAGGGCTCCGCGGGAGTACGCGCCTCCACGCTTGGCGAGCTTTCGCGCCTGACATATCAGTTCGCGACTTCACCCGAAACGATCGAGGTCGTCGGCACGCTCGCCGCGGATCTCGATTCGCTCGACGCCGTAACGCGCCGCAAGGTTACCGAAAACGTCCGCGACCTCGAGCGTATGCGCCGCGTACCGGAAGACATCTTCGTAGAATACACCGAGCTTTCCGCCAAGGCGGACGCGGTCTGGCACGACGCCAAGGAGAAGAACGACTTCGCCTCCTTCGAGCCGTATCTGCAGAAGATGTTCGATATGACGAAGCTCGTGCGCAGCTGTGAGGAGCCCGGCAAGGACCCCTACGACACCGCGCTTGACGACCACGAACGCGGACTCGACCGCGCGACCTGCGACGCCTTCTTCGCCGGACTGCGCGAAAAGCTCGTGCCGCTCATCAACGAGGTCAAGGAGCACGCCGACCGCGTCGACGACACGCCGCTGAAGCGCCGCTTCCCCATCGAGAAGCAGCGCAAGTTCTCCGACTTCGTCATGGGGCTTATGGATATCGACCCGAACCACTGCGTGCTCGGCGAAACGGAGCATCCGTTCACCATAGACTTCTCGCGCGACGACGTGCGCATCACGACGCACTATCACGAGAACGCCTTCGCTTCCTCGATGTACTCGGTCATCCACGAGGGCGGCCACGCGCTTTACGAGCTTCACACGGGACGCGAGCTCGCCGGCACCGAGCTCGGCGAAGGCGCCTCCATGGCGATACACGAGAGCCAGTCCCGCTTCTACGAGAACGTCATCGGGCGCAGCCGCGAGTTCTGCTCCCTCATCTACCCCTGGTTGAAGGCGGAGTTCGCGCCCAACCTCGACGACGTCAGCGAGGACGATTTTTACCGCATGATAAACAAATCCGAGCCGTCGCTTATACGCACGGAAGCGGACGAGCTGACCTACTGCATGCACGTTATGGTGCGCTATGAGCTTGAAAAGCGCATGTTCAACGGCGAGCTGAAGGCGAAGGAGCTCCCCGCCGAGTGGAACCGGCTCTATAAGGAATACCTCGGCGTGGACGTGCCGGACGACAGACGCGGAGTGCTGCAGGACTCCCACTGGTCGAACGGCAATATCGGCTACTTCCCCACCTACGCCATCGGTTCCGCCTACGGCGGACAGTATATCGAGCGCATCAACCGCGACTTCGACCTCTTCGCCGCCGTCAGGGACGGCGACTTCGCCCGCATCAACGGCTGGCTGGAGGAGCATATATGGAAGCACGGCAGGATGCTCGACCCGGTGCCGCTGTTCGAGTCGGTCTGCGGCAAGTTTGACGTAAATTATTACGTCGCTTACCTCGAGAAGAAGTTCCGCGACGTTTACCGGCTCGGGTAACGCAAAGAAAAGCATGAGAAAACGCCTCCCTCGCGGGAGGCGTTTTGCTTTATTTTCACGTTTCGGGCGGCGTCAGCCGAGACTGCTCTGATCGGCGAGCTTCGCGGCGACGCGGAGAATCGCAAGAGCGTCCGCGACGGTGACGCGATCGTCCCCGTCGATGTCGCCGATCGTCACGCTTTCAGGCGTTTCTTCCGCGAGTTTCGCGGCGATGCGGAGCGCGGCGAGCGCGTCCGCGACGGTGATCTCGCCGTCCTTATCCATATCGCCCTTCATGATTTTCAGCGACGGGAATCCCACGTCCTTGATCGCGAAGTAATCGCCCTCGGGATGGCCGAGCGGGTACTCCGTCTTTGTATAAGACCATTTGAGCGTATGAGTTCCGGCGGGAATAACGCAGGTATATTTCTGCCATACGCCGATCTGATCGAATTTCGAGAATTTGACCGTGTCGTCTACGGAGAACTGGCACATAGCGTCGCTCCACCTCGCGTACGTCACGTACATGAAATTCAGTTCGGCGTCTTTCTCCAAAGTGACCGTCGCGGTCATAACGCTCCTGCTGTTCGGAACTCCGGCGTTGCCGCTTCGGACGCCGCTGCCTTTCGGGGTCCAGGGATAGTCGCCATCGGAAACGAACTTGATATAGCTTCCCTCGGCGTTCGCCGCCCCGGAAAGATCCTGTATTTCGTTGGTTATGAGGAGATCGTCAACGTAAAGACGGTTCTGATCCGTGCAGCCGTAGTGAGTGATAACGACACGCACGATCTTGCCGGCGCAGGTGGAAAGACCCATGTGGTTGCCCGAGTCAAAGGCGTACTCACGCCACTCGTTCGCCGTGACGAACGGATCGCTTTGTAACTGGACTGCGTTCGTATCCTCCACATAGTAATTGACCCGGAATTTCTCGGCGCAGTCCGTTTCGTGACTGCCGCGCGCCCAGAAGCGGAGCGTGGTCACGCCCTCCTCGGGGACGTAGATCCACCACGTATCGATCGAGTTATCCGGCGTCAGCGCCGTTCCGTCCCACCAGGATGCGGAGAAGACGGAGCCGTTGCCGCTGTGAGTGCAAACGCCGCTGCTCGGATAGGAATACTCCGCGAGGGTGTCGTTGCGGTAGACCCATTCGCGGCCGTCGCCGTCGTTGTCGTAATTCTTCCAGCCGTCGAGGAAGGGATCGCTCTCGAAATTGCAGGAAAGGACGACGCCCGGGTCGGGATCCCAGTCGACGCGGAAATCGTCGAGGTAGAGCGCGAGCTGATTCGTGCAGTTGTGATGCGTCACGCAGATGCGGATGCGGTCGCCCTGCAGATAATCCGGCAGGGTGACAGAGTATTTCACCTCATAGTTCGTCGCGACGAACTCTTCGGATATCCGCGTCACTCTCGGGATCGCGCCATATATGGTATACGAAACGTCAAAATGCTCGGCGAAGTCGGTGTTGTGACTGCCGCGCGCCATAAAACTGACGGTCGTCACGCCGCCGGAAGGCACGGTGAAGTGGGGGCTCCAGAGGCGGTTGTTAGGCGTCAGCGCCCTGCGGTTGGCATACGACGCGGAATGCACCGCGCCGCCGGCTTCGCCGTAGAAGCTGCTGCGCGCGGAGTATTCCCAGTTATAGCCGTCGCCGTCGGCATCGTCGGCGCTCCAGCCGCTTTCGAACGGATCTGCTTCGAAATCGAAGGTGTAGACGGGCAGCGAGCCGCCGACGTTCGTCACCCTGAAATCGTCGACGCAGAGCTTATACTGGTCGGTGCAGTCGAAGTGTCTGATTATGATCTGAATGCGCTTGCCCTTCAGTCTGCCGCCGCCCTCCGCCGAAACGTCGGCGGTGTATTTCTGCCATTTATTCTCGGTTATATACTCGGAATCCAAGAAAGAATACAACGTTTCGTCGCCGGCGATCCTGTAATCTATGCTGAACTTTTCATGCGGGCCGACGCCGCCCGCTCCGACGGAGGTCGTGCCGCGCGCCCAGAACTTCACCTTCGTCACGCCTTCGGCGGGTACGTCGATGACCGGGCTGACGAGCAGGTTGTCCGGAGTCAGCGGGTCGCCGTAGAGCGACGCGGAAACGACCGCGCCCTTTCCGTTATGGTAGTATCTTTCTTCGCTGCCGGGTTCGTATCCCCAGTTGTAGCCGTCACCGTCGATATCCTCGAAGGTCCACCCGTCCCTTTTGAACGGATCCGCCGAAAAGTCTTCCGACAGGATGACGCGTCCGTTACCGAGACTCACTTTGAAATCGTCGACGGCGAGGAAGCCGCCTTTATGCGAGTCTTTGTTAATGATGACGATACAGACGCGCTTGCCCATAAGCGCCCCGCCGTCGAACTCTGAAAAATCGATCTCGCAGGCAACCCAACTGTAGATGGAGACGGGCAGATTCTTTACCGTCACCGTACTCCCGCCCTCGACGCGATAGCCGACCGAAGCCTCGCCATAGGTCCCGGTCGCCCAGAAGCTCATCGTCGTCTTGCCGGAGGCCGGAATATCAAAGTAGGGGCTGACGAGATCGTCGCCCGGGATCGCGGCGTCGGCTTCGCAGTATTCGGAGACCACGGAGCCGGCGGCGTTATGATAGAACGCGCCCGAAGCGGTCATCGTGTGATACCAGCTCGCGCCGTCGCCGTTGCCGTCCGCGCGGCTCCAATCGCCGTTGAAGGGATACTCGGTGAAGTTATCGTAGTAGAGGAGATGCTCGGTATCGTCCTTCGCCGGCGCTTTCGTTTCCGCGGACGCGGGAATCAGCGCCGCCGGCAGCAGCGCGAGCAGCATCGCCGACGCGACGAGTATTGACAGGAGTTTGCGGGCCGTACTTTTCGTCATTGTTTTTACCTCCCCGGTGTATGATTTTCAACGCTTTTCGGCGCATTTTTACCCTATAATATTACCGCACCGGATGGCCAAAGTCAAGAAAAAACGAGATATCGGACCGAAACGGCCGGCGTTCTCCCGCTCCCTTTTGCGGGCGGCATGAAGCGGCACGCGCGTCCTCACGCCTCGTCCGCGGTATAACGGCCGCTCAAATGTTAATTTTTTTTGAAAAATTCCGATTAGGTCTTGCAAATTCGGATACAATGTATTAAAATACCATTTGGCACTCGGAGGTAAGGAGTGCTAACAGCGTTAATAATCTTCAAAGGAGGAAGTAATATGAAAATCGTTCCGTTGCTCGACAGAGTCGTTCTGAAAATGACCGAGCAGGAAGAAACCACCAAGAGCGGCATCGTGCTGCCCGGCTCCGCCAAGGAGAAGCCCCAGGTCGCCGAAGTCATCGAGGTTGGCCCCGGCGGTATGGTCGAGGGCAAGGAGGTCGTCATGCAGGTCGCCAAGGGCGACAAGGTCATCACCTCCAAGTATTCAGGCACCGAGATTAAGCTCGACGGCGAAGAGTATATCATCGTCCGCCAGTCCGACATTCTCGCCGTTGTCAAATAAGCTTAAAGGAGAGAGATAACCATGGCAAAGCAGATTATTTACGGAGAAGAAGCGCGCGCGGCGCTCCTCAAGGGCGTCAACAAGCTCGCGGATACAGTCAAGATCACGCTCGGACCCAAGGGCAGAAACGTAGTGCTCGATAAGAAGTTCGGCGCTCCGCTGATCACCAACGACGGCGTTACCATCGCCAAGGAGATCGAGCTGGAGGACGCCTTTGAGAACATGGGCGCGCAGCTCGTCAAGGAGGTCTCCACGAAGACCAACGACGTCGCGGGCGACGGCACCACCACCGCTACCCTGCTGGCGCAGGCGCTCATCACCGAGGGCATGAAGAACGTCGCCGCCGGCGCCAATCCGATGGGCGTCAAGCGCGGAATCGCGCTCGCCACCGACGCGGCCGTCGAGGCGATAAAGGCGAACAGCAAGAAGATCTCCGGCAACGAGGACATCGCGAGGGTCGCGACCATCTCCGCCGGCGATCCCTCCATCGGCAATCTCATCGCCGAGGCGATGGCGAAGGTCTCCTCCGACGGCGTTATCACCGTTGAGGATTCCAAGACCGCCGAGACCTACAGCGAGGTCGTCGAGGGAATGCAGTTCGACAGGGGCTATATCTCCCCCTACATGGTCACCGACACCGACAAGATGGAAGCCGTCATCGACGACGCGCTCATCCTCATCACCGATAAGAAGATCTCCAACATTCAGGACATCCTGCCTCTGCTCGAGAAGATAGTCCAGAGCGGCAAGAAGCTCGTCATCATCGCCGAGGACGTCGAGGGCGAAGCCCTCGCCACCCTGCTTGTCAACCGCCTGCGCGGCACCTTCGTCTGCGTCGCGGTCAAGGCGCCCGGCTTCGGCGACAGGCGCAAGGAGATGCTCCGCGACATCGCCGTTCTCACCGGCGGCGAGGTCATCACCTCCGACCTCGGCCTCGAGCTGAAGGACGCCACGCTCGATATGCTCGGCTCCGCCAGACAGGTCAAGGTACAGAAGGAAAACACGATAATCGTCGACGGCAGCGGCGATAAGAACGAGATCG
>JAFRVI010000025.1 GCA_017438525.1 Clostridia bacterium | reverse complement strand
CGGCTCCCGCTCCGGCAGCCGCTCCGGCTCCCGCAGCCGCGCCCGCGGCTCCCGCGCCTGTCGCCGCCGCTCCGGCCGTCGCCGTGAACGGCGAAGCCGTACCCGCTCCGCTGCCCGGCTCCGTCGTCGCGATCAAGGTCGCGGCGGGCGACTCCGTCAAGAAGGGGCAGGTGCTCGTCGTCATCGAGGCGATGAAGATGGAAAACGAGGTCATGGCGCCCCGCGACGGCGTCGTCGCGCAGGTGATAACCTCCAAGGGCGCTTCTGTCAACAGCGGCGATCCGCTCGTTACGCTGGGTTAAGGGGGTAGCGCTTTGAACATTCTCGACACTTTCGTCGAGTTGGCGAAGAGCTCCGGCATTTACCAGCTGATCGCCAATATCGACTGGCGTTCCGTGGTGATGATAGCCATTTCCTGCGTGCTGCTTTACCTCGGAATAAAGAAGAAGTTTGAGCCGCTGCTGCTCGTCGGCATCGCGTTCGGCATGCTTCTTACAAACCTTCCGCTCGGCGGCGTTTTCCACGCTGACTGGTGGAACGTCACCGACATCAACTACGGCGAGGTGCTCCGCCACGGCGGCGTGCTCGACATACTCTACATCGGCGTCAAGACGGGCGTCTACCCCTCGCTGATATTCCTCGGCGTCGGCGCGATGACCGACTTCGGTCCGATGATTGCGAATCCGAAGTCGATGCTGCTCGGCGCGGCCGCGCAGTTCGGCATCTACGTCGCCTTCGCGCTCGCGATAATCCTCGGCTTCGACGCGCAGGGCGCGGCTTCGATAGGCATCATCGGCGGCGCGGACGGCCCTACGGCGATATGGCTTACGAAATCGCTGAAACCGGAGCTGCTTGCGCCCATCGCGGTCGCGGCGTACTCGTATATGGCGCTGATCCCGCTGATCCAGCCGCCGATAATGCGCGCGCTGACGACCAAGAAGGAGCGCGAGGTCAAGATGGAGCAGCTCCGCCCCGTCTCCAAGACCCAGAAGATACTCTTCCCGATAATCGTAACGATAGTTACCTGCCTGATACTGCCGTCCGTCGCGCCGCTGCTCGGCTGCCTGATGCTCGGCAACCTGCTTAAGGAGTGCGGCGTCACCGACCGCCTCTCCGACACCGCGCAGAACGCGCTGATGAACATCGTCACGATCTTCCTCGGCGTCTCCGTCGGCGCGACCGCCGTCGCGAGCAACTTCCTGAAGCTCGACACGCTCAAGATCATCGGCCTCGGCCTCTTCGCGTTCTGCTTCTCCACCGTCGGCGGCCTCCTGCTCGGCAAGCTGATGTACGTCGTCAGCGGCGGCAAGATCAACCCGCTGATCGGCTCCGCGGGCGTTTCCGCCGTTCCGATGGCGGCGCGCGTCTCGCAGGTCGAGGGCCAGAAGGCGAACCCGTCGAACTTCCTGCTCATGCACGCTATGGGGCCGAACGTCTCCGGTGTTATAGGGTCCGCTGTCGCTGCCGGCTTCTTATACGCGCTGTTCGCCTGATAGGCGGAAATCGGATAACGACCGCTTGAAAGGAGGGACAATTATGACGAAGAAGAACCGCGTCATCGCGACCGTGCTCGCGGTGGTATTCGCGCTCGCCGTCGCGTTGTCCCTCGTTTTTATAGCTGCGGAAGCGGATCACGACTGCTCCGGCGAGGACTGTCCGGTCTGCGAACTTCTCGCGCTGTGCCGCGGCGTGCTCCGCGGCGTGCTCGCGGCGGCGTTCGTCTGTCTTGCCGCGGCGGCGCTGCGTACCGCCGCGCTTTCGCGCTCTGCGCGGAGCGCTTTACGCGCCGCGATCACTCCCGCTTCGCTCAAGGTCAAACTGCTGAACTGAAATAAACTCCGTATTACACAAGGGATAAGTCTGCCCGCGGGGGTGGACTTTTCCGGCGTACGCCGGCCCTTGTGTTTTGCTATACACAAAATCAACAACGATTCACATACGGAGGTTATGAAATATGAAAAAAACGCTTGCAATACTGCTTTCACTGCTGATTGCGGCAGTTGTTCCCGCCGGCTGCGGAAGCGATCCCGCTCCCGCGAGCGATGAAGGGAACGAAAAATTGAGCGTCGTGGCGACGATCTTCCCGCAATACGACTGGATAAAAGAGATACTCGGCGACAAGGCCGACAGCGTCGAACCGACGCTTCTGCTGGATAACGGCGTCGACCTTCACAGCTACAAGCCCACCGCGGACGACATCGTGAAGATATCAAACTGCGATATGTTCGTTTACGTCGGCGGCGAATCCGACGAATGGGTAGAGGACGTGCTGAAAACCGCGAACAACAAAAAGCTGATCGCCGTTAATCTGCTCGAAGTCCTCGGCGACAAGGTCAAAGAGGAGGAAGTCAAGGAGGGTATGGAAGCTGAGCACGACCACGAGCACGAGGAAGGCGAAGAGCACGAGGAAGGCGAAGAGCACGAGGAGGGCGAAGAGCACGAGGAAGAAGGCCCGGAATACGACGAGCACGTCTGGCTTTCGCTGAAGCACGCCGCGTTCCTGTGCGAGCACATCGCCGGCAAGCTCGGTCAGCTCGATCCGGCGAACGCCGCCGTTTACGCGTCGAACGCCGCCGCTTACACGGCGAAGCTCGCCGCCCTGGACGGCGAATACGCCGCGGCGGTGAACGCCGCGCCGGTCAGAACGCTGCTTTTCGCTGACCGCTTCCCGTTCCGCTACCTTGTCGACGATTACGGGCTTGATTACTACGCCGCCTTCGTCGGCTGCTCCGCGGAGAGCGAAGCGAGCTTTGAAACCATAATGTTCCTCGCCGGCAAGGTCGACGAGCTCGGGCTGACCGCGATCCTTCAGATCGAGAGCGCGGACGGCTCCATCGCCCGCACCGTGAAGGAAAGCACGAAGACGAAGGATCAGCGCGTCCTGACGCTCGATTCGCTCCAATCCGTTACTTCGGCGTCCGCCGCCGGCGGAACGACCTACCTTTCCGTTATGAAGGAAAACCTCAACGTCCTGAAGGACGCGCTGAAATAGGGAGGATAAGCTATGGCACTTCTCACCTGTCGGGGGCTCGCGCTCGGCTACGACGGCAGAGAGCTTATCGGCGGGCTCGATTTTGAGGTCCGCGCCGGTGAATACCTCTGCGTCGTCGGGGAGAACGGCTCCGGTAAGACCACGCTTATGAAAACGATACTCGGGCTTCAGCCGCCCCTGCGCGGCGAGGTCCTGACGGGCGACGGTCTCAAGCGCACCGAGATCGGCTATCTGCCGCAGCAGACGGAGGTCCAGCGCGACTTTCCCGCTTCGGTTTGGGAGATCGTCATCTCCGGCTGCGGCAGCCGTATGGGCTTGCGCCCGTTTTACGGCAGGGAGGAGAAGCGGCTGGCGCGTGAAAATATCGAAAAACTCGGGCTTGCGCCGCTGGCGAAGCGGTGCTACCGCGAGCTTTCGGGCGGTCAGCAGCAGCGGGTGCTGCTGGCGCGCGCCCTCTGCGCGACGCGCAAGGCGCTGCTGCTCGACGAGCCCGTCGCCGGCCTCGATCCGAAGGTCACCGCGGAGATGTATGAGCTGATCGCGCGGCTCAACCGCGAGGAGGGCGTCGCCGTCATTATGATAACGCACGACGTTCAGGCGGCGCTGCCCTTCGCCGACCGCGTGCTCCATATCGGCTCGGAGGTCTGGTCCGGCACGCGGGATGAATATCTCGCCTGCGCCGCCGCGCGCGGCTTTCTGAAGGGTGGTGAGGCGTGATGGCGGAGATGTTCGATAAGCTCGCGCTGTATCTGCAATACCCGTTCGTCCGGAACGCGCTGATCGTCGGGGTGCTGATCGCGCTCTGTTCGTCGCTGCTCGGCGTAACTCTCGTGCTCAAGCGTTTTTCCTTCATCGGCGACGGGCTCTCTCATGTCGCCTTCGGCGCCACGGCGATCGCGGCGGTGCTGAAGCTGACCAACAATATGCCACTCGTCCTCGGCGTGACGCTGATAAGCGCGGTGCTGCTGCTGCGCACCGGTCAGCGCGCGAAGATAAAGGGCGACGCCGCCGTCGCGATGATCTCCGTCGGCGCGCTCGCGATCGGCTATCTTCTGATGAATATCTTTTCGACCTCGGGCAACCTTTCCGGCGACGTCTGCACGACGCTTTTCGGCTCGACCTCGATCCTGACGCTTTCGTCGACGGACGTATGGCTCTGCATAGGGCTTTCGGTCGCGGTCGTCGCGGTGTTCATACTGTTTTATAACAAGATATTCTCCGTGACGTTTGACGAGAGCTTCGCGCGCGCGACCGGAGTGCGCGCCGGGTTGTATAACCTGCTTATCGCGGTCGTCGTCGCGGTGATAATCGTGCTGGCGATGAACCTCGTCGGCTCGCTGCTCATCTCCGCGCTGGTGATATTCCCCGCGCTTTCCGCGATGCGCGTTTTCAAGAGCTTCAAGTCCGTGACGCTCTGCTCGGCGGCGCTTTCCGTCGGCTGCGCGCTGCTCGGGATGCTGATCTCGATCGTCGCGGGCACGCCCGTCGGCTCGACCGTCGTCGCTGTCGATATCGCGGCGTTCTTTGTGTTCTGGCTCATCGGAGCCGCGGCAAAAGGAGGTAAATAATGAAAAAAACAGTTTCCGTATTGCTCTGTCTGATGACGCTTTTCACGCTTTGCGCCTGCGGCGCGGAGTCGGAGCGCCCGAACGCCGGCACGACCAGGACCGTGGAAGACGTGCTCAATAACGGGATGTCGTCTTCCGCGCCGGCGCCGGAAAGCGGCTCCGCGCAGGGGCCGTCCTCCGATACGCCCTCGGATTCAAGGTATAAGGAATACGACATAGATCTGACGAAGCTCAGCAGCACGATGGTCTATTCCGAGGTCTACAATATGATGAGCGAGCCGGATGAGTATATCGGCAAAGTTGTGAAGGTCAAGGGCCCGTTCGCCGTGTACGAGGGCAAAAGCCGCAACTATTACGCCTGCATAATCGAGGACGCGACCGCCTGCTGCGCGCAGGGTATGGAGTTCGTTCCCGCCGAAAAACTCGCTTATCCGGAGGACTTTCCTCCGCTTGAAACGCAGCTGACCGTCGTTGGCGTGTTTGATACGTACAAAGAAGGGGACAACGTCTACTGCCAGCTTCTGAACGCCGAGCTGAGCTATTGGAAGGAGTCGCCGGCGGAATAAGAAAAAATGACCGCAATTGCGGTCATTTTTTCTTGACAAAACCGGAACGCGATGTTATTATAATAATACCTAATCACGTTAGATACCTAAACAGAGAAACGGGGGCGGCGAAATGAGCTATTCCGGCGAAGTGCTGCGCGGGCACACCGAAACGGTGATCCTTGCGATCCTGCGCGGCGGCGATTCCTACGGCTACGAGATCCTCAAGCGCATCCTCGACGCCGGCGACGGCATGATAGACATCAAGGACGCCACGATCTACACCGCCTTCAAGCGAATGGAAAAAGACGGTCTGATAACGACCTATTGGGGCGACGAAGGGGAAGGCGGCGCGCGCCGAAAGTATTATTCGATAACCGAAGCGGGGCGCGAATACCACGCGCGCAAGTCGCGGGAATGGCGCGAGCTGAACGTGATCCTCAACAAGCTGATAGGGGGCGACGGAGAATGAGGGAAGAGCTGAAAAAATACGCGTGGCGCAAATTCCGCCGCTATCCGAAGACGAAGGAGATAACCGACCTGCGCGACGAGCTTTATTCGATGATGTGCGACAAGTTCGACGACTGCGTCGCCGCCGGGACGGACGAAAAAGAAGCCGCGCGGCAGGCGCGCGAATTGATGAACGACTGCACCGAGGCGGTGCGCGACGCCGAGCTCGGCAGCTCGATGGGCGCGCTGCGCCGCCTGCTCGTCGGACTGCTGACCTTCAGCGCGGCGTTCATGCTGGCGCTGACCTGCGTTTATCTCTATATCAGTCTGGTGACGCTCAAAAGCTTCGATAAGTCCTGGCTGCTGATGGTCGCCGGCTCATTCGTTTACGTTGTTTACGTCGCGTTCAAGCTGTATAATTACGCGAAGTCCTTCGGTTTTCGCGGTCCGACGCGGCTTGCGTTCGGCGGGATATTCCTCTCGCTCGTGCCGCTGCTTTACGTGCTGCCGAGCCTGACGGCGCAGGTGCTGTTTGAAAGGAACTTCTGGCAAAAAAGCTGGCTGATCGCGCTCGTCATCGCGGCGGTATGGCTGACGGCGGATATGATGCTCTTCGCCCACGGGACGAAGGCGTTCTGGTGGGAGCTCGCGGGGCTCGGTTTCCTCGTGACGACGATAGTCTTTCTGGCGTTTTCCGTTTTCACCGGCGCGTGGAACGTCGCGTGGCTGGTCTACGTGCTGTATCTGGTGATCGTCGCCTTCGCGATATATTTCGCGGAGCTGCGCCGGCGCAGAGCATAAACGAGGCAAAAACAGGCAAAAATGCTTTTGCGGCGGAGCGCCGCGCGTTCCTCACGGGAGGTTTACTTATGAAGAAGATATGCATTTTCGGCGACTCGATCGGCAAGGGCGTCGCCCTGCCGGACGAAGGCAAGTATAAGATAGTCAAGCCGGACGTCGTGCGGCTGACGGGCGAGGAGCTCGAGGTGAAGAACTACGCCGTCTTCGGCTGCACGCTGGAGAAGGCGCTTCCCGTCGTAAAGCGGCACAGCGAGGAGCTCGGGCAGTACGACAGCGTCTTTCTCGAGCTCGGCGGCAACGACTGCGACTTCGACTGGCAGCGCGTTTCGGACGATCCGGAGGGCGAGCACGAATGCAGAACGCCCTGCGGCGTTTTCGAGAAGGCTTACCGGCGGCTGATAGAAATAATCCTCGAAGCGGGCGGCAACCTCGTGATACTGACCTTCCCGCCGATCGTCGCGGAGCGGTACTTCCGCTGGATAAGCCGCGACAAGAACGGCGAGAACATACTGAAATGGCTCGGCGGCACGCATACCATCTACCGCTGGCAGGAGATGTATAACCTGAAGGTCGTCGAGCTGGCGAAAAAGCTGGACGTAAAGCTGATCGACATCCGTTCGGCGTTTCTGCGAGACAGGCACTACGAGCGGCTTATGAGCCGCGACGGCATCCACCCGAACGAAAAGGGCTACGAGCTAATATATAAGACCATCGCGGAGGAGTACAAGCGCGGCAACTTTTCCGGCGTGAACGTGTGATACGCCTTCCCCTTGAGGGGAAGGTGCCCCGAAGGGGCGGATGAGGTGTAGCCGCGAAGCGGCGTAAGCGCCCGCCGCAGGCGGGCTCATAACTGCGTCGAAGCCGTATCATAGTTGTAAACTCTAAACTCAAAAACCGCACCCCTTCGGGTGCGGTTTTCGCTTAACGGTTTACGGTTATGATCGCGCTTCGCGCGGGCTATGAGTTCGCTTCGCGGACGCCTTCTCCCGCCGGCGCGAACTTCGCGTTCGCCGCTTTCGCGAGCTTATAGAGCGCGATCACGAGCAGGGCGAGCGGGATATGCGTGGTGAGCATTATGCCGGTGTAGACGAAGCGCAGCCCCTTTTCCGCGAGGGAGGCGGCGAGGCCTTCGTAAAACGGCACTCCGCTGCCGCTGTATATCATCATATAGTCGGATCCGAGGAAGTGGTTGACCGGTATCGCGACAGCCGCGAGGATCAGCACCGGCACCATGGCGCGGAGCGAATCCTTCCACTCGAGCGCCTTATACCGCGTCGCGAGCAGGAAGACGCCCGTCGCGAACATCGTCGTGTGGAAGAACATCGAATAAAACGCGCCGAAGGTCCAGAAGGGGTAGAAGTTCAGCCCGTTGCAGTAGACGACGCCGACCGCGCCGTAAAGCAGACTTATCGTCGTGATGAAGCTCAGGCAGTACTCCCGCGGCTTGCCCTTCGTCCAGGCGGCGACGAGCAGCGCGTAGATGAAAAGCGAGCAGGTGTATATCGGCAGCAGGCCGTACCAGTTGAAGCCGCGCCCCGTGGTTATATCGTAATAGCTTTCCCACGTTATCTTCGTCGCTTCGAGCAGCACCATCGCTATCGAAAGCACCTTCAGCCCGACGTCGATGCGCTCGCGCCGCGCCCTGCGGAAGGCCCAACAGAGCAGCAGCGTGAGGACGTACGCCAGCGCGATGAAGACGATATGCTCGGTGGAGAAAAAGTCGGAATCGAACCCCTCGATGTTGTATTTGTAGTCAAAGAAGCTGTAGTTCATACCGCGCCCCCGTTGAGTTTATAAGTGTATTATAACACGGTTTGCGCGGAAAGGGAACAGCGATTTTCGTGCGCCGCTTCGGCAGAAACCGCGGACGGTCGCGAACCTCAAATTTTTCGGACGAGCGATGCTCGTCCCTACGCAACCGACAGCGTTCGTCACCCGTAGGGACGAGCATTGCTCGTCCGCGCATTCACGCAGCAAGCCGTGTTCGTTACCCGTAGGGACGAGCATCGCTCGTCCGCGCAATCGCGCGCCCGCGCCGCGTTTGTCACCCGTAGGGACGAGCATTGCTCGTCCGGGGATTGACGCGAAAGCGCCGCGAAAGAAAACGAAGCGTAGCCCCCGTTTCCGACTGCACACTTTCCCGATAACACGACCGTTACCGACAAGATCCTTCGACTCCGGCTTCGCCTCCGCTCAGGATGACAGACCTGCCCGCTGCGCTGTGTGAGATCCTTTGACTCGCTTTACTCCGCTCGGGCCGACAGGCGCGCCGTAAATCTTATTGACTGAACGCCGTAATGATGATATAATTACTCTATACGAAAAATGCGGGCGCGGCGCGGAAGAAAGGGGAAAAGCGAATGGATGAGTACAAGCACGACTTCGCGATGGAGCGCAGGCTGAGAGCGCTCGATCCGGAGCTTCACAAGCGCTTCACCGACGCGGTCTTCTGCCTGCAGCGCATACTGTCGAACTACCAGCTCATCTTCCCGGACTACACCGACCACACGGAGCTCCACTCGCTTACAGTCATCAACTTCTGCAATCAGCTCATCGGCGACGGGATCGGCGCGCTGAACGCCGACGAGATATACTCTCTGCTGATGGGCTGCTACTTCCACGACACCGGCATGGGAGTGACGAAAAAGGACTATGAGGAGTTCTCGCGCGAGATGGACTTCGGCGACTTTTTCGACGCCAACGATCCGGACGATATAAAAAACACCATACGCGCGTATCATCACCAATACTCCTGGTTTTTCATCAGGAAATACGCCGATCTCTTCGAGCTGCCGTCGCAGGAGCACCTGCGCGCGGTCGCGGAGATCGCGCTCGGACACCGCCGCACCGACCTGAAGGATGAAGCCGAATACCCCGTCGCGCTGAAAATGCCGAACGGGAACACGGTCTGCCTGCCCTACCTCGCGGCGCTGATACGCCTCGCGGACGAGATCGACGTCGCCTCCGACCGCAACTCGCCGCTGCTTTACGGCGACAAGGAGGTCGCGAACATCCTTTCTTTCAATATGCACCGCGCGGTACACGGGCTTGAGATAACCGAAGACGCGTTCACGCTGGCCGTCGATTCCTCCGACGCGGGCATTTTTGAAGAGATAAAGAAGATGGCCGTCAAGATGCAGGATACGCTCGACGAATGCCGCGCCGCGGTCATAGGGCGCACGCCTCATAGCATTTCGCAGCAAAAGGTGCTTATCAGGGAGCTTTGACCCGATCGGAACAACGAAAGAAAGGCGGCGGACGCATGGCGCGCACTGGCGTTGACAAAGCGGATAAGGCGATGACGGCTAAGCTCTTTCAGAGCGCGATGATAACGCTGCTCATAGCGGAGCTGACGGGAGCGCTGACCGCGATAATAGACTCCATGCTGACGGGGCGCTTCCTCGGCGCGGGAGCGCTCGCGGCGTTCGGCCTCGGCGGCCCGTATTTCAGCATCGCCTCGATAATCAGCGGCATTCTTATGGTCGGCAGCATCAATATGATGACGAAGGCCGTCGGCCGCGGCGATCTGAAGGGGCTTTCCGGCGTATACTCGCTGACCGTAACGCTCGGCGTCGCGCTTTCCGCGCTGTTCTGCGTCGGCGGGCTCGTTTTCACGGAGGGGCTCGCGGGACTTTTCGGCGCGAAGGCGGCGAGCGCGGAGGTCTTTTCCGATACCGTCGCGTACCTGCGCGGCATATTCATCGGCGCGCCGGGCTTCATAATGTTCGTCGTGCTGACTCCGATGCTGCAGCTTGACGGAGCGACGTCGCTTCCGAAGGTCGCGAGCGTCGTCAACGCCGCCGTAGACATAATCGGCGACCTGCTCAACATCTTCGTCTTTGACGGAGGGATGTTCGGGATGGGACTGGCGAGCGCGATAAGCCACTACGCCGCCCTCGCCGTAGTGCTCCTGCACTTCGCGGGCAAAAAGAAGAGATCGCTCCGCTACTCCGCGAAGGAGATGCGGGCGAAGAATATTGCGCCGCTGCTGAAGGACGGCGCTCCGCGCGCGGTATGTATGCTCGGCCGCGCGCTGCTCCCGATACTGCTGAACGCGCTCGTGCTCCGCATCGCCGGAGACGCGGGCGTGACCGCGCTCTCCGCGAGCACCGGCAGTTCCTTCGCGCTCGGCTCGCTCGGCTGGGGGATAGGCGGCGCGGTGCTGATGATGAGCGGCATAATGGTCGGCGAGCAGAATATCCACGGTTTGAAGACCGTTACCTCTACGGCGTTAAAGGATATACTTATCGGCGTGACCGCGCTTGCGGCCGCGGTATTCTGCGCTTCGCCGTTCATCGCCTCGGTGTTCATACCGGAGGCGGGGGCGACGCGGGATATGGCGACGTCGGCGCTGCGCTGCTACGCGTGCTGTCTGCCGTTCCTCGCGTTCAACGTATCGTCCGCGGGCTACCTGCAGGCGCTTTCGCGCGGCTGGGCGTCGGTGTTTGTGAATATCGGCATAGAGGTAGCGCTTCCGGCGGCCGCGGCTTACGCGCTCAGTTCGTTTATGGGAACGGACGGCGTGTGGCTGGCGTTCCCGATCGGGCAGGCGCTTCTCAGCGCGCTGATAGTGATAAGCGCGTTTGTCTTCAGGGATAAGAGCAGAAGCGGCGCGGAGGCGCATATGTTCCTGCCGCGCGGCTTCGGCGTGTCTGACGATGATCTGATAGAGGCGTCGCCGCAGACGGTGGAGGAGTCCGCCGCCTTCGCGGAACGTCTTGCCGGCTTCTGCGCCGAGCGCGGCGTGGACGCGAAGACCGCCAACCGCCTCGCGCTCTGCGCGGAGGAGATGGCGGTCAACGTCATCAAACACGGCTTCACTAAGGACGGCAAACCGCATAACCTCGCGGTCCGCGTGATAGTCAAGGACGGCGCGCCCGTCCTGCGCCTGCGCGACGACTGCGTGCTTTTCAACTTCAAGGAGAAGGCGGAGAAGTGGGAGTACGATCCGGAAAATCCGGAGAAGGGCGTCGGCATCCGCACCGTCATGGCTGCCGCGAAGGACATCTCCTACACCGCCACGATGAAGACTAACAACCTGATAATAACCGTGTGAGCCGCGGCATGACTTCCGCATAAAAAAAGCACCCCGCAAGGGGTGCTTTTTCTGGTTGCCGAACTAGGATTCGAACCCAGACAAACAGAGTCAGAGTCTGTCGTGCTACCATTACACAATTCGGCAATACCGCGCCTTTTTTCGGACGCAAGTTATATTATAACCGAAAAATCAGAATTGTCAACACTTTTTTGTCGAAAATCCGACTTAACCGGTCTTGTCCGCTCACGCCCCGCGGTTTTTGCCGAAAAAACGCGCCGCGGCGCGCCCCCGGTCGAATTTCCCCTTGAAATTGCGGCGGTTGTATGGTATCATTAACATAAGGGATTGCGGCGCGGCGTCGTTCCGCGCCGGCAAAACGCGAAAAGAGAAGGAAAAATGCTTATGGGCTCATGGCTGCCTTCGGGTGATTTTCTGAATACGATGTTTACGAATCCGGTGCTGCTCATAGCGGTACTGCTGACGCTCGCGGGCGTCTTCGTCAACGGCTGGACGGACGCGCCGAATTCGATCGCGACCTGCGTTTCAAGCCGCTGTATGCGGCCGCGCGCGGCGCTGCTTATGTGCGCGTTCTTCGACTTTCTCGGCGTTTTCCTGATGAGCGCCATCAGCGGAAAGGTCGCCGGCACTATGTCGAAAATGCTCGATTTCGGCAGCGACAGACACGTTTCGACCGTCGCGCTCTGCGCCGGACTCGTCGCCGTCGTCGTCTGGGCGGTAGTCGCCTGGGCGTTCGGACTGCCGAGCAGCCAGAGCCATTCGCTCATCGCGGGAATTTCCGGCGCGGCGATCGCCGCCGTCGGCAGCTTCAAGGCGATAAACTTCGGCGAGTGGCAAAAGGTGCTTTACGGCCTCGCCGTTTCGATAGTCGTCGGCGCGATCCTCGGATTCATATACACGCGTTTCATCGGCTTCATCTTCCGCCGCGCCGACCGCCGCCGGCTCGACCGCCCCTTCAAGCTGTCGCAGATCGGCTCCGGCGCGTTCATGTCCTTCATGCACGGCGCGCAGGACGGTCAGAAGTTCATCGCGATAATGTTCATCGCCGCCTGTATGACCGGAGGCGAAAGCACCTCCGAAACCGCCGTCCCGTACTGGATGATGCTTGCCGTCGCGCTTGTAATGGGTATCGGCTCGGCGTTCTGCAGCACGCGTATAATCAAGTCGGTCGGCATGGATATGGTCAAGATGGAGCGTTACGAAGCGTTTTCCGCTGACTTCGCGGGCGCGACCTGCGTGCTGATCGCCACCCTGACCGGACTTCCCATCAGCACTACCCACGCGAAGACCGCCGCCATCATGGGCACCGGCGCGTCGAAGCGTCTGACCAACGTCAACTGGGGGCTTTCAAAGCGCCTTATATATTCGTGGTTCATCGTCTTTCCGTTCTGCGGCGCCATCGGCTACGCGCTGACCTGGCTCGCGCTTCGTATATTTTAAGTGATACGCCCTCGCCTCAAAAGGCGATGTTTTAGGAGGAAGCTATGGCAAGAAAAAAAGGATTTGATTACTTTCGCGCGTTCTATGAAATGACCGTCTGCGCGGTCGAAGCGGCGGAGCTGCTCGAAGCGGAGATCACCGACTTCCACCCCGACAAGGTCGAGGAAACGCGCACGCGCCTGCACGTCATCGAGAACCGCGCCGACCACATCAAGCACGAGATCATCGACAACCTCTCGCGCGAGTTCGTCCCGCCTATCGAGCGCGAGGACATCGCGCACCTCGCCGGCGAGATCGACGAGGTCGTCGACTGCATAGAGGACGTCTACCTGCGCATTTATATGTATAATATGAAAGAGGTGCCGCCCGCGGCGCAGCGCTTCACCAAAATCATCGCCATGTGCTGCCGCACCCTGCGCGACGTTATGGAGGAGTTCCCGAAGTTCCGCAAGTCCGAGCGCATCGGCGCCCTCATCATCGACGTCAACAGCATGGAGGAGGAGGGCGACAAGCTCTACGTCGAGAGCATGCACTCGCTCTACGCCGAGTGCGCCGACGCGACCAAGCTCCTGCCGCTGACCTACTGCTACGAACGCCTCGAGAAATGCTGCGACGCGTGCGAACACGTGGCGAATGTATGCGAGAGCGTCATCATGAAAAACAGCTAAGACGACGAAATGTTATTTTCAGCCCTTTGCGGCTTGTCGTCCTCGGCAGGCAATAGCCTAGCCGTCGTCCTTCCGCGCCGCAAATCATCTGAAAATACCATTTCTCCGCGCTGCTTGAGGTCGGTAAATTGAAATCGCGTTTGAGCGGCGCGCAAACCGTAGAGGCGATTATCAATCGCCCGCGCATTGACGCTGAACACCTGTCATCCTGAGGGCGAAGCCCGAAGGACCCCACGCCTTATGCAGCCGTCTGCAGAACGGCAGGGGATTCCCCGTCGGCGCGTTCGCGGCTCCTCGGAATGAGGTAACGCATCACAAACACGACAAAGGAGCGTTTATCATGAAAACCAAACGCGTGATCTCTATCCTCGCGCTGCTGCTTGCGGCGCTGCTTCTTTTCGCCGCCTGCGGCGAAAAACCCGCCGCGCCCGCGGGCTCCGAAGCCGGCGGCTCGGCCGTCGGATCCGGCGGCGAACAGGGCGGCGAATCCGGATCCGGACCGGAGAGTTCGTCCGCCGCGCAGCGTCCGACCGCCGGCGGCGTACCCGTCGAGATCTACGATCTCTGCGCCGAATACCCCGAGGGCATGACCGAGAACGAGTATAACGGCATGCTCGGCGTGTATAATTACTACACCGCCGCGGGCACCGACCTGAATATCTGCGTCAGCGGCCTGAGCGAAAACTTCGAAATCGATTCATACATCGCCAAATCCGTCCTCGCGAGCAACAGCGGCGTCGACGCCCTTTCCGACAAGGTCGTCAACGGCACGACCTGGCGCGCGAGCGACAACGGCAAGAAGCTTTATATGGCCGCCGCGACCGACGACGCCGTCTACGAAGTCGTCCTCACGCGCGGCAGCAACGCCGCCGAGTACGAGAAGATGGAAGATATGGTCCTCGAGACCCTCTGGCTCGGATAAGCGAATGCGTAGGGACGAGCATCGCTCGTCCGCATGCCTTCCCCTTGAGGGGAAGGTGTCATCGGCGCGGATGCGGCGATGACGGATGAGGTGCAGCGGCTTGCCGCGAACTCATAACTTAAAGAAAACCCCGTCCGATCTGGGCGTGCAGATAAGGGATACGCCGGTCTTAAAAAGGATCTTTTCGCGCCGGTCGGCGTTGAAAGCGCTCGGAATACATACAGTATTCCATCGCGCTTTCGCCTTGACCGACACAAAAACCTCTCTTTTTAAGATGCGGAGCAGTTTTGAACGAGATGTTTATCGTTCAGGCAAAACAACAAAACAGCGGTCATACTTGATGTATGGCCGCTGTTTTTTGTAAAGCTTGGGCGGGAAACAGCCATTCAAAACCCGACTTATCCCTTATCTGCACGCCCTTTGGACGGGGTTTTTGAGTTTAGAGTTTAGAGTTTAGAGTTTAGAGTTATGATCGCCCGAACGGGCGATATATCATTGTCCTTCTCCCGCGCGCGTCAGCGCACGCGGACGATTACAGCTCCGTCGCCGTCGAAGCGCGGGGAGATCCTCACGCCGCCTTCGGAAGCTTCGACCTCCGCGTCGCCCCAGAGCAGCCGCGCTTCGGAAACGCGCTCAAGCCCGAGCTCCGCGGCGGTGAAGAACTCCTCGCCCGCTCTGTCCTCCGCCTCCGCGAAGAGGCATACGACCGAGCCCTCGCCCTTGAGCGTATGAATATGCGCCGTCGGCCCGTGCCCGTCGAACGCGCCGCGGGTGAAAAACGGCTTCAGCTCCGCGTAGACGGCGGCCGCGTTGCGCATCAGCTTCTTGTGCGCGTCGTCGAGGTTGCCGTAGCTGCCCACGCCGAGGTGGCGCACCAAGCTTGCGTAAAACCAGAAGACCTCCGCCTTGTCGCCCGCGCCGGTCAGGTCCATATGCAGATAAAGCGGCTTGTCGTAGGCGAGGTTGTACCAGTAGAGATTCTGCACGCGGCCGTTGGCGTAGTCCTCCAGCGGCTTCCACATATACTCGAAGCCCCAGCGCTCGTGGTGGCTCGCGCCGAAGCAGTATATCGGGTAGTAGCAGCCGCCGGAGCTGTACCAGTCGTGGCTCTCGATCAGCAGGCCGGGGCATTCGGCTTTGAGCCGTTCCTGCCCCTCGACCAGCGCCATAGTGCCGTAGTAGGCGTCGGAGGGGACGGGATGCTGATGATTGCGCGACCGGCAGGGCACGTCGAGGTTCATGAAGTCGTAGCTGAAGAAGCTCACGCCGCTGTCGGCGAGGTATTTGAGGCGGTCGTAGCGCAGCCGCTTATACTCGTCGGAGCAGGGGCATACGCCGATGGGATGCCACGGGTCGCCGGCGATGACGGAGCCGTCCTCGCCGCGCATATAAACGCTCTCCGGCAGGCAGTCGCCCTGAACGTGCATCGCGATCAGCGCGCCGAGCCCGAGCCCCTTTTCGCGCAGCGCGGCGGCGAGCTCCGCGGGCTTGCGCAGGCGCGCCTCGTCCCATTCGAGCGAGCCGAAGACCTTGTCCCAGCCCTGATCGAGATATATCAGTCCGCAGCGCAGGGCGTTCGCGTAGTCCGCCATCTTGCCGGTAAGGAAGTCGAAATCCATTCCGTGGCACTCGCCGATCTCCGGCGGCGCGAGAAACCAGGATTCGTAGAATACGCAGTAGTTCGTCGGCGGGTCGTAGTCCGCCGGCAGAGTCACGCCGTTTTCGCGCATAAACTCGCGGTAGAAGCGGAAGCCGTCCTCCGCGCCGCCCTCAAAGAGCATATAGCGCGTGAAGCGGAAGTCGACGCGCGTTCCGTCCGCGTTCTCTTCGCGCGGTGGCGCGATGCCGAAGCGTGAGACGTACGCCGCGCCGCCGAAAAGCAGCTTGCCGCCGCTTCGGCGCAGAGAAATCCACACGGGGCGCAGGTCGGAGGGGTGCTTCGCCACGCAGACGCCTTCGTCTCCGCGCGAGAAGGTGACGCCCTCCCATTCGCCGCCTTCGCCGAGCTCGTCGGCGCCGAGGACGCGCGGCTTTTCGTTCGGGTCGCCCATCGGCACCCGCATGAAGCCGGCTCCGGCGGCGGGGCAGGTCAGCAGCAGGAAGAAGCCCTCGGGCGAGGCGTCCTTCGGGCAGGTGAGGATAACGCGGTCGTCGAAGAAACCGCCGCCGAAGCGCAGCTCCCACTCGATCGCCGCGCCGTTCGCCGCGAGGGAGAGGATAACGCCGTCCGGCGTTTCGGTCACGCCTTCGAGCGAGGGCGCGGTTACGTCCGCGCCGCCGGAGCGGAGCGCGAAGCCGTCCGCGACAAGGCGTTCGCCGCGGATGAGCGTAAGCCCGCGCAGGCGGGCGTCGTGATCGAGCATCAGCGTGAATTTTCCGCGTGTGTAGGTGCTCTGCATAAGGAAGGACTCTCCTTTCTTAATGAAGTCGCGGGCTGCGCCCGCTGATGAAGACGCCTTTGGCTAATGAAGAAATGAAGTCGCGGGCTGCGCCCGCTGATTGAGGAACAAATTGCCGCAGGCAATTTGAATATATTCAAATCGGCTTCGCCGATTTGCTCCTTTCTTAATGAAGTCGCGGG
>JAFRVI010000024.1 GCA_017438525.1 Clostridia bacterium | reverse complement strand
CGTCAAGGGCGACGGCGTCATGACCTGCTACTACAAGGACGAGGACGCCACGAACGCGGTCCTGCGCGACGGCTGGCTCTTCACCGGCGACATGGCGCGCGAGGACGAGGACGGCTTCATCTTCCTCGTCGACCGCAAGAAGGACGTCATCATCACCGGCGGCGAGAACCTCTATCCCGTTCAGATCGAGGACTTCCTGCGCGCCAACAACAAGATAAAGGACGTCGCGGTCATCGGGCTTCCCGACAAGCGCCTCGGCGAGATCGCCGCGGCGATAATCGAGCTGAAGCCGGGCGAGACCGCCGACGAGGAGGAGATAAACGCCTTCTGCGCGGAGCTCCCGCGCTACAAGCGTCCGCGCCGCGTGATCTTCGACAAGGTCCCGCGCAACCCGACCGGCAAGATCGAGAAGCCGCGCCTGCGCGAGAAGTACTGCGGCGAATCCCTCGTCGAAGCGCAGATAAAGGGCTGACGCCCGCCGACGCGCAAAAGGCGTTTGAGCCGATAAGGAAAAGGAAAAAACACAGTATGGATCTTTCAATGGTGGCGCGGGAGTTCCGCGTCGACAGCAATATGATAACCGTCGGCGAACGCATGCGCGAAACGGATATCCTCCGGCAGTTCCAACAGACCGGTATGGAGCATATGGAGCGCGCGAACCACGGTTTTTACGTTATGAACGAGCTTCACGAGATGCTCGTTATCGTCCGCAACAACGTGCGGTTTTACCGCCTGCCGAAATACGATGACGTCGTTACCGCGCTGACCTGCGCCCCGCGCTATGACGGGCTTTTCTTCGTCCGTTACTACGCGCTGCGCGACGCGCGCGGAGAGCTGCTCGCCGACGCGCACTCCTACTGGACGCTGGTGGACAGTGAAAAGAAGCGCATCATCCGTCCCGGGCGTCACGACGACAGCTACCTGCCGCGGGTCGAGGCGTTCACCGTCACCGCGCCCGCGCCGGCGAAGCTGACGCCGCCGGAGAATATGACCGAGCTCGGCAGGCGCGTCGTTTACCCGCACTATATCGACCAGTACGGGCATCTGAACAACACCCGCTACGTCGATATCCTTACGGACTATCTGCCGAAGGGCGAGCGCATAGCCGCGCTTGAAATGAATTACAGCAAAGAGCTTCCGCCGGAAGCGGAGTTCTCCGTTCTTACCGACGGGCAGGGCTTTTTCGCCTTCGCCCGCGACGGAGCCGTATGCTTCTCCGCGAAGGTCGAAACGGCGGGGATGGATGAATGAGTACGAGATTTAAGCTTTTCAAACCGTCAAAACGGAATCCGCGATCGCGGAAGGCGGCGCTTATCGCGGCGATCGCGGCCGTTCTTATCGCGGCGGCGGCGCTGACGCTGCATCTGGTGAATAACAGGCAGGTCGAGTTTACCGGACTTCCGGAGGAAGAAACGCTGACCGTCGAATGCGGCAGCGGCTTCGAGCTGCCGGACGTCACCGCCGAGCTGCGCGGAAATATCTTCGACAAAGACGGCCGCGCGCTCGAGGTCGAGCGCGAAGGAGAGGTCGATTTAACTAAGCCGGGCGAATACGAGGTGACGTGGAGCGTTTCATACTTCCTCGGCTCGCAGACGCGCCGCTGCGTCGTCAGCGTCGTGGATACCACGCCGCCGGTCATAACGCTCGTGCCGGAGGAGCGCGAATACGTCCTGCCCGGCACGGAATATGACGACGCGGGCTATTCCGCCTCCGACGCGGTCGACGGAGACCTCACCGCGCAGGTCGTCCGCACGATAGAGGGCAGCGTTGCGACCTACACCGTCGCCGACGCCGCCGGAAACGTCGCGGCCGCGACGCGCGAGATACCCTTCAACGACCCCGTCCCGCCCGAGATAACGCTGAAGGGCGAGAAGAGCGTGACCTTCACCGTCGGCGAGGGAAAGTTCGAGGAGCCGGGCTACGTCGCGGCGGATAACCTCGACGGAGACCTGACCGACAAGGTCGAGGTCAAGGGCGCTGTGGATAACGAAAACCCCGGGCTTTACACCCTGCGCTATACCGTCAGGGATTCCTACGGCAACGAAACCACCGTCAGGCGCACCGTGACGATACGGGCAAAGGACGGCACCGTTCCCGGCGGCGACGACTCCCCCGAGGTCGACGGCACCGGCAAGGTGATATATCTGACCTTCGACGACGGGCCGAGCAAGTATACCGAAAAACTGCTCGACGTGCTGAAAAAATACAACGTCAAGGCGACCTTCTTCGTCGTCGGCACGATGAAGACGGACCTCATCGCGCGCGAGGCGGCGGAGGGGCACACCGTAGCCGCCCACAGCTATACGCACGAATACAAGGATATCTACGTCAGCGAAGAAGCGTATTTCGCCGATCTCGACAAGGTAAACGAGGTCATCAAGAGCAAGACCGGTTCGTACACAAAGCTCGTCCGGTTCCCGGGCGGCAGCTCGAACACGGTCAGCCGCAACTACAGCGTCGGCATCATGACGCGGCTCGCCGCGGCGCTCGAGGAGAAGGGCTATAAATATTTCGACTGGAACGTTTCCAGCGGCGACGCCGGCGGAACGACCAGCACCGAGCAGGTCTATAAGAACGTCATCAACGGCGTGAAAAACCGCAAATACTCCATCGTGCTGCAGCACGATATAAAGGGCTTCTCGGTCAACGCGGTCGAGAAGATAATCCAGTGGGGGCTGGAGCACGGATACACCTTCCTGCCGCTGACGGAAGACAGCCCCGGCGCGCATTTCAAGATAAACAACTGATAATAACACTTCAAGAAAGGCGGAAAAGACTATGACGCTTGACGAACAGGACCTTCGCAGAGGATTAAAATTCATCGTCGGAACGTGGCGGCCGGACTATATAGTCAACGCGTTCTCGAACGACCTGGCGCATATTCCCGCGTCCGAGTTCAAAAGCGACGACGGCAGGGATTTCACCGCGCTCTCCTTCGAGTTTTTCGAGGATCACTCCGTGATAATGCGCGACTCAGGCTCCGGAAAAGAGGAGCGCGGAACGTGGGAGCAGACCGACCGGGCGGAGTATCACTACACGCTCGGCGCGTTTATGGATATCCCCGAGGGCGATTTCCGCAAGAGCGCGGAGACGCTTTCGCAGCGGGATGAAAACCTCGTTTTCGGGCTCGGCTTCCTCGCCGTCGCGCTGAAAAAGACCGCCGACGGCGTTGTGACAGAGCCGAAGGACGTCGGCGATATCGAGCCGGACGAATCGGACAAGGCGCTTGACGGCATCGTCGGCGTCTACGAGATCGCCGAGGCGATGACTATGGTCGGCGGCGACTTCGGGCTTTTCGGCAGGGAAGCGGTCGAAGCGGACCTCAAAGCGCGCGGCGCGGATGAGGACGAGGCGAACGAAGCGCTCGGCGTCTTTGCCGGCCGCGTCGAGTTCACCGCGGATCACAAGGTCGTGCAGTGGATGAAGTTGCCCGCCGGAGTCTCCGAGGAGGAGATAAAAGCGGCGCTCGAAGCGGGCGAGATCTCCGGTTACAAGGACGGTATGTTCACCGCCGGCGGCGAAAAGGAGTGGAAGGCGGTCGACGGCAGGTATTACTACAACACCGGCGAACACCGCGAGCTTTTCGGCGAAGAGCAGTCCCCGTGGGACGAGCTGGCGTTCGACGAAAACGGCCTGCTGCCCTTCGGCGACGGTATGATGAAGCTGCGCAGAATATAAAAAAGAGCATTAAAAAAGCACGCCTCGCGGCGTGCTTTTTTAATGACCGAACGCTTAAAACAGTCCCTTGACTGCGTCGAGCGCGCCGGAGACCTTGTCGGAGGCGATCTTCGCCTTGACGCCGTCGACGATTTTGTCGATAACGTCCTTCGGCACTGCGCCGACAACGCTTTTTACCGCGGCGACGGGGTCTTTTTTGAAGGCGTCGAGTTTCGTGCTGCTGCCGGTTATCGAGGATATCGCTTTTTCGATTTCTTTGACGTCCATAGTTTTTTTACCTCCGTTAGTTTTTATATAATTATGATAACTGCTCACGCCTGCCTTTGCACGATCTCGCAGAGCGAGGGATAAACGCTGTCTGAGGTGAGTATGACCTCGCCGACGCTGTCGGCGGTTATGATGCCGCCGCGGGGATTCTTGACGGAGACGAGGTCTCCGCGCAGGTCGGCTTCGACGTCGGAGTATTCAAAGGCGAGGTCGGCGCCGGTCATTTCGCAGTTTATCAGCTTGAGGTTCGTGCAGCAGCAGAGCGGCTGCGTGCCGCTGATGCGGCAGTTTATCAGCGTCAGCCCGTCGGAGTACCACGCGAGATATTCACCGTTTATCACGCTGTCACGCACGGTGACGTTTTCGGCGTGCCAGAAGGCGTCCTTCGTGTCGAGCGTGCAGTTGTTGATTTCGACGTCGCGCGCGTACTGGAAGGAGTATTTGCCTTTGAAACGCACGTCGTCCCAGCGCAGACCGCTCGAGCCGAAGAAGAGGTATTCGCTCTCCGCTTCGCAGCCGCGCATCGTGATGTTCCGGCAGCGCCAGCCGAACTCGGGCGAAACGATCTTCGTCCCGGTTATTTCGACGTCGTCGCATTCGCGCAGCGCCTTTATGCCGCCGAGGGTGGAGTTTTCTATCACGGCGCGGCGCGTATACCAGAGCGCGGCGCGGCACTTATCCGTCATCACGCAGTCGCGCAGTTTGACGTCCTCGTCGTGCCAGAAGGGATAGCGCAGGTTGAAATAACACTTTTCGGCGGCGATGTTTTTTGCCTGCTTGAGCGCGGATTCGCCGTCCTCCTCGCCGTCAAAGACGCAGGAGATCAGGTGAACGCCGTCCGCGGCGTAAAGGTCGCGCTCGTGCGGAAAGGTTTGGTTTTCTATATATTTCATCAGTTGTTTCCTTTGGCTCAGAATCCGAGCGTATCGTTGACGAGTATGACGTTTATCCTGCCGTCGTGGCGTGAGTAGCGGGTGACGAGGAACTGGCAGCAGATGGTGTCGTGCGACTTGCAGTTCGCGCAGGCGCCGGTCTTCGCGCAGGGGGTGTTGATGCCGAAGCGCTGCGTGTTCGCGGGCGCGGCGACGTTTCGGGCGCGCTTCATCGCGGAGTCGACGTCGGGGCAGATCTTGTTCATGCCGACGATCATCAGCACCTTCTTCGGCCCATACGCGATCGCGGAAACGCGGTTGGCGTTGCCGTCGATGTTGACTATGACGCCGTCCTCTGTCATCGCGTTCGCGCTCGAGAGGAAGAAGTCCGCGTCGTAGGCGGCGAGCATCGCGGCGCGGCGGTCCATCTTCTCGCGGTCGATGAAGTTGTAGCGGCCTTCCTTCAGCGCGGCGACGAGCCCGATCTCGTGGACGCTCATTCCGCCGCCCATGGTGACGGAGCTTCCCTCGGGGATGAGCTCGAGCGCCTTGGCGAGTGCGGCCTCCCTGCTTTCGGCGTAGAAGCCGGTCATGTTGCGGGATTCAAGCCCTTTTATAACCTTCTGCGCGAGCAGCTCGTTGCGTTTGAAGAGGTTCTCGTTCATTTCGTTTTGCTCCTTTGCTTTTTATCGAACGCCCTGCGCGCCGCGTAAGCGGCGACGGAGAGCACGAGCAGGCAGGCGGCGGCGACGGCGAGCGCGTTCAGTCCGCGCGCGCGGGAGGCGTCGCTTTCGGAGGCGGCGTCCGCGTCCGCACGCTTTTTCGCTTCTTCGTCGGCCTTCGCTTTCGCTTCGGCCTCCGCGGCGCGTTCCTCCTCCTGCCGTTTGGCTTCGGCCTCGGCCGCGAGGCGTTCCTGCTCCGCGTAGGTGATCACGTTCTCGAGGAAGTCGTTTTTATTCACGTCCGCGCCGACGTTCGTCCGCGCCAGACCGTAAAGACATGGGGAGTATTCGGCGATCTCGGCCGCCTTCGTTATCTCGTTTTTCTCGCCGAAGATCCAGCTGTCAAAGCGTGGACCGCGCTGGCTCAAGTGGCAGGCGTATCCGTCCTGACTGACCTGAAACGCGGTCTTGCCGCCGAAGGCGTCGAGAGGGAAGTCCCAGTTCATATTGATCTGATTCTCGGGGTAGAGGTGCAGGTAGAGCTTCGGCGCGTCCCACGCGCCGTAGAGCGAAACGCTCGCGGGATCGCTTTCCGCGTCCGCGGCGATTCCGGCGGCCTCCAGCGCCGTGGAGGCGCAGAGGCGGTGCTGACCGTGCCCGTACTCGCCTTCAAGATCGTGCGTTACGACGACCTGCGGCTTGAAGCGGCGTATCAGCCGCACCTGCTGCAGCAGCGCGTCGTCGCGTGACATTCCGGCGGCGGAGAGTTTTTTCAGGGCCTCCGCCTCGGAGTCGGAGAAGGCGTCGGGCACCGAGCCGATGACGGGGTAATTGCGCACGCCCGCGGTCCAGAGGCCGTTCAGCAGCTCGTGGCGGCGGTAGGGCTCGGCGACGTGGTCGGTGAAGTACGCGACCTGCACGGCGCAGCCGAGCTCGCCCGCGTAGTAGGGGAGAAGCCCCGCGAAATAAAGATGCTCGTCGTCGGCGTGCGCGGAGATGAGCAGGATATCCGCCTTCTCGCACGGCGGCTCCCACCGCTGAACGAAGTCGGGCAGCTCGCCCTCGCCGTAGGCGTACACGTCGCAGACGTTGACCTGTCCGATGAACGCGAGCGAAAGCGTGCTCGAGGCGAGCGCGGAAACGTCCACGCAGACTTCAAGGTATTGCGGCACGCAGCGCAGACGCCGGTCGCCGGCCGTGACCGTGAATTCGGTCGGAGTATCCGAGAAGGATATGTAAAGATTCGCTATGTTCGCCGGCGCGGAGAGCGAGAGGGTTCCGTAGACGCGCGCTTCCGTGCGGTAGGAGCCGTCGGTCAGCGGGTCCGCGCCCTCGGCGAGAAACTTGCTCGTGATCGCGGAGTATCCGCCGGAAACCGTGAGCCGCAGGCGCTTCGCGGTCGCGGTTTCATCGGCGCGGGCGGCCGGCGCGAGCGCGGCGGCGACTAAAAACGCAAGCAGCAGCGCGAGCGTCCTCCGCGCGAAATATGCGGTTTTTCCGGTGTGAGCGTTATTCAAAGCGCGCGCCTCCCTGCGTACAAGCTTACATATTAAGTATAACGATTTTTCGTGAATAATCAACCGTTTTTTGCCTTTTGTCCCGCCATATTGAAAAAACGGTGCGCAAAATCGCTTTGCGCATAACTTCGCTATTGAAAAAGCGGGAGGGAAATGCTATAATCAACTTGTAAACAAATCTGTTTCGGAGGGTTATTATGGATAAGAAAATGAGACTTGTTACCCGCAGCGATTTCGACGGACTCGCCTGCGCGATGATGCTCCGCGAGCTCGATATGATCGACGAGATCAAGTTCGTGCACCCGAAGGACGTGCAGGACGGCAAGGTCGAGCTGACCGAAAACGACGTCACGACCAACCTGCCTTA
This sequence comes from Clostridia bacterium, assembly GCA_017438525.1. NCBI lineage: Bacteria > Bacillati > Bacillota > Clostridia > Clostridia bacterium. The sequence goes on along the minus strand of JAFRVI010000024.1, from coordinate 3,586 downwards.
CGATCCGCGCGTCGCTATCGCCTTCGACCATCACGAGTCGGAGATCGACCGCCTGAAGGCGCAGGAGGTCGGCGGCAAGCTGATTATAGACCCGAACGCCCGCAGCGCCGCGCGCGTCGTCTACGACTACTACGGCGGCAAAGAAGCGTTCCCGCGCATCAGCGATGAGCTTATGACGGCGGTCGACAAGGGCGACAGCGCAGATTTCACGCTCGACGAAGTGCTTCATCCGGAGGGCTGGGTGCTGCTGCATTTCATCATGGACCCCCGCACCGGGCTCGGCAGATTCCGCGACTTCCGCATTTCCAACTACGATCTGATGATGGAGCTCATCGGCTACTGCATGAACCACGGCATAAACGAGATACTCGCGCTGCCGGACGTCGCGGAGCGCGTGCAGCTTTACCGCGAGCAGGCGGAGCTTTTCGAGGCGCAGCTCAAGCGCATCGCGAAGGTGCACGGCAAGGTCGTCGTCCTCGACCTGCGCGACGAGGAGATAATCCACGCCGGCAACCGTTTCATGATCTACGCGCTCTATCCGGAAACGCAGATTTCCGTCCACGTCGCGTGGGGCTTCCGCAAGCAGAACACCGCGGTAATGATCGGCAAATCGATATTCAACAAGGGCTCGAACGTCGACATCGGCGAACTTTGCCTCCGTTATGGCGGCGGCGGACACCGCAACGCCGGCACCTGCCAGCTCGAGAACGACGCCGTAGACGCGGAACTCCCGAATATCATCGCCGCGCTGAATGCGTAAGCGCAATAGACACTTCAACCGCAAAAAACAACGTACGACAGCCGAAAGCCCGCGCTTTCGGCTGTTTTTGCGCCGCGTTTACATAGATTGTTTACGAATTATATCTTTAAATAATAAAATTATCAAAAAAATGAATAAAACACTTGCAAAATGTGTATCTATGATGTATAATAACAGAGCGTTGAAACGGAACGCCAATATCGCGGAGTAGAGCAGTTCGGTAGCTCGTCGGGCTCATAACCCGGAGGTCGTGGGTTCAAATCCCTCCTCCGCAACCATTTCGAGTGGTCATAACGGATTCGAGTTATGACCACTCGTATTTTTTCGGTTCATTGTTTTTAATGGTTTCTTATGATATAATAATCAAAAGGCAGGTGAGCAAGTTGCATATAGCCGATAATGACTTTTTTGAAGAGTACAAGCGCTTGGACAAGCTATGCTCGGAAATGTACTCTTGTCAAAACGGTGTCAGCGAATATATTGCTCAAATGGAACACAAAACCTATCAAGGACAATACCGTGTTTTCTCTTGGAATACCGACTATAAAATGTTGAAGCATATCCGCTGGGTCAGAAACCAGATCGCTCACGATTCCGGCTCATATCAAATCAGCGACCCTAAAGATTTGGATTTCGTTCAAGATTTTCATAGCCGTATTTATTCCGGTAGTGATCCGTTGACTTTGCTAAGAAAAGCAATTGAGTCAGAGAACGCAATTCGCAGACAGCAAAAGAAGCAGGCATCTGAAAACAGGATTCAAAGACCGCAAGTCCAGCAATATACTTATCAAGCTCCACCCGAACTTCCCAAATATACGCCTAAGAAGAAAAAGTCTCACGCTTGGATCGGTGTACTTGTTGGTGTTGGAATAATCGCGCTTATCCTTTTGATTATATACTTTAATCGTTGATCCCTATGTATCGGAGCAGGTTCGCCTGCTCCTTTTTGTTTACCCTCCTTCCTCGGTCTCTTCTCCGTCGTCGCCGTAGTGTACCTTGATCGGCGCGCAGGAGATATACTCCACCGAAACGCCCTGACGCGTATCCTTCGAAAAACGTGTGGACGTTTCCTCAGGTATTTCCAGATACCCGACGAAGCGGTAGTAGATCACCACGCGCTGAGTGCGGTTCTTGCCAACGCCTTCGGTCTCGTGCACCTCGATCCTGTCAATAAGCTCAGTCAGAAGATGCTTCGTCAGCATCTTCATTTCCATAAACCGCCGGATCGCATAGATAAACTTGTCCCTCTCGTAACGGCGATCCTCCAGATCCTTCAGCTTTTCGTTGAGATTGATGATGCGCTCGTTGAGGCGCTTACGCTCAGCATCATATTCGCGCGAGAGGATCATATAATCCTCATCTGAGACCTTTTCGTTCAGGTTTTTTTCATAGAGCTGTTTGAGCAGTTTCGGGATAAGCTCCAGCCGCTTGCCCGCCTTCGCAAGTTCGCCCTGTATTTGCCGGTGTGCGACCTTGTAGTCTTTATCGCTCTTGCGCGCCAGGATCTCAGCGAAACGGTCTTCATCGTTCCTCAAATAGTCCGCGAGCCGCCGCAGCTCCATCGTCACGATGGTGTAGAGCGCGTCGGAACGGATATAGTGGCGGCTCTGACAACTTCCACGGTAATCCTTGTAGTAGTTCGAGCAGGAGAAAAAGTGGATATCTTTGTTGGTGGCGCTGGTGTGATACCACAGCTTTTTCCCGCAGTCCGCGCAGAAAACGACGTCGCAGAAGATGCTTTTCGGGCCGTTCTCCTCCTTCGGCTGGCGGCGGCTGGTCTTGCCTATCATCTGCTGCACCTTCTCAAACGTCGAGCGGTCGATGATCGGTTCGTGCACACTTCGGAAGACTAAACGGTCTTTCTCGGGTGTTTCCAATCGCTTCTTATTCTTGAAGGACGTGGTGTAGGTCTTGAAGTTGATGACGTCGCCGCAGTATTCCTGCCTCCGAAGGATGCCCGAGATCGTGGAGCATTTCCACTTGTATGGGTTCGGCTGAGTCTTTTTGCCGCCTCTGCCGACGCCTTTTTCCTGCCAGTAGGAAATGCAGTTCAGACGTCCCTCGTCCTGAAGGATCCGGGCGATCGTATCGAGTCCGTTGCCGTCGAGATACAACCTGTAGATTTCCTGCACGACCGGTGCGGCGTCCGGGTCGATCATCCAGCGGTTTTTGTTCTTCGGATCCTTCATATACCCGAAGGGCGGCTGGCCGAGCGGTATCCCGGACTTTCCGCGCACCCTGTGCGCCGATTTGCATTTGCGGCTGATGTCCTTCGCATACCACTCGTTCATGATGTTGCGGATCGCCGTCAGGTCGTTCTCGCCGTTGGCGCTGTCCACGCCGTCGTTGACCGCGATGAAGCGAACGTGGCGCTCGGGGAAATACTGCTCGGTGTAATAGCCCATCTGCAGATATTCACGCCCGAGACGGGACATACGCTATGTAAAAAGTGCGTGCAGTTATCAATTAACTATTTTGCTGTTTCTGATCTTGTCATTATTTTTCCAACGACGCTTTGTAATTGTTCCCCCAGTCCTGCATGGACATGAGGATCGGGCGCATGCTCTCGCCGAGCTCGGATAGCGCGTATTCCACGCGCGGCGGGACTTCGGGATAAACGGTGCGGGTGATGATTCCGTCCGCTTCCATCTGCCGCAGGCTCTCGGTGAGCACCTTCTGGCTGATGCCGTCAAGACTCTTGTGTAATTCGTTGAAACGCCACGGACGAACGAGCAGGTTGCGGATGATAAGCAGCTTCCATTTGTTGCCTATAAGCGCGACGGTCGTCGCTACCGGGCAATCCGGCAATTCTTCTTTTGTTTTCAT
>JAFRVI010000023.1 GCA_017438525.1 Clostridia bacterium | reverse complement strand
CGCGCCGCAAATCCCTCGGATTTGCCTCGCTTTCAGGTGCGGAGCAGTTTTGAACGGACCGATTTTGTTTCCGTTCAAGGCAAAAGCGCAAGGCAATACTTGCTGTATTGCCGAGCATTTTAACGCGGAACGGGGCAAAATTTGTCGTTCAAAACCGTGTTGTCCTTACCGCCGATCAGTCTTATTTTTCAGCAATACTTTTCGCAGTAGGCGATCTTGATGCAGACGGAGAGCAGCTCGATCGCGGTGCGGAGCTCCTCCACGCTCGGATATGTCGGCGCGATGCGGATGTTGCGGTCGCGCGGGTCCTTGCGGTACGGGAAGGTCGCGCCGACGTTCGTCAGCTTGACTCCCGCTTCGGAGGCGAGATCGAAGGCGCGGCCGGCGCAGCCGTCGGCGGTGTTCAGCGAAATGAAGTAGCCGCCGCGCGGTTCGTTCCAGCTCGCCGCCTCGGGGCAGTCCGCGAACTCGCGGCGCAGCACCTCTATCGCCGCCTCGAACTTCGGGCGGATCAGCGCGGCGTGCTTTCTCATGTGCTCGCGCATACCCTCTATGTCGCGGAAGAATCTGACGTGGCGCAGCTGGTTGAGCTTGTCGGGGCCTATCGTCTGACGCGAGATGATGCGCTCGGCGTCCTTTATGTTGCGCTCGCTGGAGGCGAACGCCGCGACGCCGCTGCCGGGGAAGCTTATCTTCGACGTCGAGCCGAAGATGTACGCGAGGTCGGGGTTGCCCGCCTTCTCGCACTCGCTCTGCAGGTCGAGCAGCTTATCGCCCTCGTCGTAGAGGTCGTGGATGCAGTAGGCGTCGTCCCAGAAGACGCGGAAGTCCGGCGCCGCCGGCTTCAGCGCGGCGAAGCGGCGGACGGTCTCGTCTGAGTAGGTCGTGCCGTCGGGGTTAGAGTACTTCGGCACGCACCAGATGCCCTTTATCGCGGGGTCTGAGGATACGAGCTTTTCGACCGCGTCCATATCAGGGCCGGTCGGGGTCATATCGACGTTTATCATCTTTATCCCGAAAAGCTCGCAGATGGCGAAGTGTCTGTCGTAGCCCGGCACGGGACAGAGGAATTTGACTTCGTCAAGCCGCCCCCACGGCGTGCCGCCGAGGACGCCGAAGCACCATGCGCGGGAGATGGCGTCGTACATCATATTCAAGCTGGAGTTGCCGCCGATGATGATGTTGTCGCTGTTGACGTTCAGCATTTCGGCGAAAAGGCGTTTCGCCGCCGGAATGCCGGTCAGCAGTCCGTAGCTGCGGCAGTCGATTCCGTCGGTGCGGCAGTCCTTCGCGGTCGCGAGGTTTGTAAGCATTTCCTGCGAGACCGCGAGCTGCTCCGGCGCGGGCACGCCTCTCGACATATTCAGCGAGAGATCCATCGCCTTGAACGCTGCGTATTTTTCCCAGAGTTCGTTGATGTTCAGCATAACTATTCGCCCTTTATCGCTTTAATGTATTGAATATTGCAATTATATTACTTTTCCCCGTCGTTTGCAATTATTTTTTCGGAAAACCGCTCAAAAATCGTCTACTTGCACACCTATTTGTGACAAACTATCAAAATTTTGTCTATATATTTTCAAAAGCACTTCACAAATTTGAAATAATACGCTATAATACACGATAGTTGGGTTCGGAATTCTTCCGATCACCCGGCGAAAGCAACTCCGATTCCTCTATCTCGAGGGAAACAACAGACCGCTTCAACGGCGGAAAGGAGCTACGATATGGAAGATAAAAGAATTCTCATCGCGGACGACGAAGAAGGCATAAGAGATATGGTCAAGGAATACGTCAGTCTCGACGGCTTCTCTGTTGACGAAGCAGCTGACGGCGACGAGGCCCTTGCCCTGCTGGCAAAGAACAAATACGACCTGCTCCTGCTTGACGTCATGATGCCGAAGGTCAACGGCTGGACGGTGCTCCGCACGCTGCGCGAGACCTCCGCTCTCCCCGTCATCATGCTGACTGCCAGAGGCGAGGAATACGACAAGCTCTTCGGCTTCGAGCTCGGCGCGGACGACTATATGATAAAGCCCTTCTCGCCAAAGGAGCTGCTCGCGCGCATGAAGGCGATAATCCGCAGAGCCGATAACGAGAAAGCCGATACCGCAGATAAGGAAACCGACACCTTCGGCGGGCTGAAGATAGAGTATTTCTCCCGCAACGTCTACGTCGACGGTGAACCGGTCTCGCTGACGCCGAAGGAGTTTGAACTGCTCAGTTTCTTCGCGCACAACGAGCACTACGTTTTCACCCGCGAACAGCTGCTCTCTAAGGTGTGGGGCTACGACTTCTACGGCGACGAGCGCACCGTCGACACCCACATCAAAATGCTGCGCGACAGCTTGAAAAACTACCGTTCCTACATAGTCACCGTCTGGGGAACGGGCTACAAATTCGAGACGGGGAACGCTAAATAATGAAGGGTCTTGCGCTCAAGTTCTGGGCCGGTATGACCGCGCTCATCGCGGGAATGCTGGTGCTGCTGTGGGTGTTTCAGGTGGCGAGTCTGCAGAGCTTCTACGCCGACGAGATACTCAAGCAGATAAACGAGGACGCGGAATACCTCGCCGAATGCCTGTCGCGCAACGAGTCGGACGAGTTCATGAGCCGCGCCTCTTCCCTCGCCTACACCAAAAACGTCTCTGTGCAGGTCTACGTCACACAAAGTCTCTGCATTTACAATTCTGAATCGCCCAACCCGACGCCGTCTTCACTTGCGTCGAACGGCGTCTTCCGCGAAGCCGTGCTCACGGCGCTCTCCGGAAGGGAGTACACCGGCACGACGACGCATCCGAAGTTCGCCGCCGACGTCGCGATAAAGGGCATCCCCTATCGCTATTCCGACGGCAGCTACGGCGCGCTGATGATAAGCGTTTCGCTCGCGCCGGTCGGCACGACTGTAAACATACTCCAGCGGCAGCTGATAATCACCACGGTGGTACTGCTCGCGCTCGCGCTGATCATTTCGTTCATCATTTCGCGCACGCTGACTAAACCGATTCTACGCATCGAGAAGGCGACTCGGCGCATCGCGGAGGGCGACTATTCCGTCAAGCTCGACGTCAGCTCGAGCGACGAGATCGGTTCGCTCGCGGAGTCGGTCAACTACATGGCGGGCGAGCTTTCCAAGACGGACGAGCTGCGCAAGGACCTGATCGCAAACGTTTCGCACGACCTGCGCACTCCGCTGAGCTTAATAAGAGGATACGCGGAAACGCTCCGCGACGTTACCGGCGATAATAAGGAGAAGCGCGAACGCCAGCTCGGCATTATCATCGACGAGACCGAACGGCTCGACAGAATCGTAAGCGATATGCTCGACCTCTCGAAGCTGCAGTCGGGTTCGATAACCGTTTCGCCCGCGCCGTTCAACGTCGGCAGGGCGTTCGCGGATATCATTTCGCGCTACGACGACCTGAGCGCGAAAAGCGGTGTCGCAACCGCCGCGGAATGCAGTGAAGAGCTTATCGCCGTCGGAGATCTGCCGCGGCTGGAGCAGGTGTTTTATAACCTCATAAACAACGCCTTCAACCACACGAAGGCAGGCGGAAGGATAACCCTCCGCGCCGAAAAAAACGGTGAAACGGTGCATTTCTCGGTCACCGACACCGGCAGCGGCATCTCGAAGGAGGATCTGCCGCGCATCTTCGACCGCTACTACAAGGGCGAAGCCGGCGTCAGAAAGATAGTCGGCACAGGCCTCGGCCTCGCGATCGTCAAGAACATCCTCGACGCGCACCACGCCCTCTACGGCGTCGACAGCACGCTCGGCGTCGGTACGACCTTCTGGTTTGAGCTTCCGTCGGCGGAATGAAACAGTAAGCGAATAAGCAAAACCGGATCGGGCAAAGCGTCCGCTCCGGTTTTTTTGTTGCGCTTGTGTTGTGTTGTCATTCAGAGGAGCCGCGGGCGACGAGGAATCCCCTTCCATATGCGGACGCACTGCGAAGGGCGGGATATCCTTCGCCCTTCGGGCTCAGGATGACAGAAGAAAGCGGCGTCAGTTCCAGATCAGGTCGCGTTTGATCACGAGGAACGCGACGATGCCGATTATAAGCAAAGCGAGCAGGATATAATAAAGCCGCGCGCGGAAACGGCGGCGTTCCTCGCGCCGCTTTTCGCGTTTTTCGTCGTCGGCCTTGACCTCCGCCCTGAAGTCCTCGAGCTGCGCCTCGACGTTGCGGCGGCGCTCCTCGCGCTCCAAACGTTCGATCTCCTCCGGAGTCAGACCTTCTTTTTCGACTTCGTTCATACGCTCACCTCCGCGCTTCGCATTGTTACATGTATATTATAACACGAAAGCGATGCGGCAGTCAAGCGAGAATGGCACGAAGTTTTTCCAGCACCTTCTTTTCGCGGCGGGAGACCTGCACCTGCGTCATCGACAGGACGCGCCCGACGCCCGACTGCGAAAGCTCGTGGCGGTAGCGCAGCAGGATGATCCGCCGCTCGAGCGGCTCGAGCAGCGCGAGCGCGCGGCAGAGGTCGGCGCGGAGTAATGCGTTTTCCGTTTCGTCCGGTGCGGCGTATGAGGCGCTTTCGTCCGCATCGATGGAGGCGACTGGAGCGCAGGCGGTCAGCGCGAAGGCGACGCGTTCGGGAGTTTCGCCCAGCACGGCTGCGATCTCGCCGAGGCGGGCTTCGGCGCCGGTCTCCTTCTCGATGCGCTCCTTTTCCGCGAGCGCGGCGGCGGCAAGCGCTTTTACGGCACGCCCGACCTTGACGGAGCCGCCGGCGCGGAAAAGCATGCGTATCTCCCCTATCATCACCGGCACCGCGTAGGTCGAGAAGGCCGTGCCGAGCGTTTCATCATAGCGCGTCGCCGCTTTGTAAAGTCCGATACACCCCGCCTGGAAAACGTCGTCGTACTCCGCGCCCCTGCCCTTGAAGCGCGACGCGACGGCGTGGACGAGCGGCACGTTCTCGCGCACTATGCGGTCGTAATCGCGCTCGGTCATTCCTTCGCCTTCAGCGTTTTGACCATATGTACCACGGTGCCTTTGTCCGGCTTCGAACGCACGCGGAGCTTGTCCATAAACGCCTCCATAACGGTGAAGCCGAGCCCCGAGCGTTCGCTCTCCGGCGAAGTGGTGAAAAGCGGCGTCATCGCGCGCTGTATGTCCTCGATGCCTTTACCCTTGTCCTTGATGTCGATGACGATCTTACGGTCCTTGAGTATGTAGGCGTTGATATAAACGACGCCGAGCTTATTGCCGTAGCCGTGAACTATGGCGTTGGTGACCGCTTCTGAAACGGCGGTCTTTATGTCCGAAAGCTCCTCGACCGTCGGGTCAAGCTGCGCGAGAAACGCCGCCACCGCGCTGCGCGAGAAGGCCTCGTTTGACGAACGGCTGACGAACTGCAGCTTGAACGAATTGAGGTATTTCATATGTTCTCCTTTCCCCGCGGCTCAAGTGGCCGCGGATTTGATTTCAACCAGCTTCTGCACGCCCGCGAGCCGCAGCAGCTGAAGCGTGCGCCTGTCCGCGCATTCGACTATCACCCTGCCGCCGTAGGGCGCGACCTTGTTGTAGCGACCGAGTATCAGCCCGATGCCGGAGCTGTCCATGAACTTCACGCCGGAAAAGTCGATGACAACCGACTCCGGACGCAGCTTCGCGATCCACCTGTCCGTCTCCTCGCGCACCGGCTTCGCGGAGTGGTGGTCGATCTCCGCCGGCAGTGAAAGCGTCAGCGTGTTGGCGCGCTGCTCGTATTTCAACTCCATCGTTTTCACCTCTCATCCCCGTTCTCTCATATTTTGCGCATAACAAAAACGGGCTATACACGAGTATAGCCCGTCCGGTTTGAATATTTTGACGCTATTTGTCGGCTTTGAAGATTTTTCTCGCCTCCGAAACCAGATACAGCGAGCCGCAGACGATCACCGCGCCGGTTTCGGGATCGCCGCGGGCGGCTTCGACCGCCTCCGCGACCGAAGGCGCGGCGGACGCCTCAACGCCGAGTCCTGCGAGGAGTTCGCGCAGGTCTTCCGCTTCCATACAGCGCGGATTGTCAACCTTTACGGCGACCGCTTTGTTTACGACGCCGGCGAGGTGTTTCAGCGATTCCGCGGCGTTTTTGTCCTTCATCATCGCGACGACGGCGGTCACGCGCACGCCCCCGAACTCGCTTTTCAGCAGCGCGGCGAGGGACTCCATGCCGGAGGGGTTGTGCGCGCCGTCAAGCACGACGGGCGGCTTGACGCTGACAGTCTCGAACCGCGCAGGCATCGTCGCCTTCATCAGCCCGAGCGCGATCTTCTCGCGCGTCAGCTTATAGAAGCCGCTGCACGCCAGCTCGTCGAGCGCTTCTATCGCGGTCACTGCGTTGAGCGTCTGATGCGCGCCGCGCAGCGTGATCACGTAGTCGTTGTTTTTGTAGGTGAAGAAGTGTTCCCTGCGGCGAAGGCGCATCAGGTCGGGGATTATGACCTCGGCGCGTTTCTTCTCCGCCGTTTCGCGTATCGCGGCGAAGACCTCCTCCGCCTGCTCCGGATAGACGACGACGGAGCCGCCGGACTTGATTATCTGCGCCTTCTCGAGCGCGATCTTTTCGAGCGTGTCGCCGAGCAGCTCGGTGTGGTCGAAGGAAACGGATGTTATTACCGAAACGACCGTCGTCATAACGGCGTTCGTGGCGTCGAGGCGGCCGCCTATCCCCGCCTCCAGCACGACTATATCGCACCCGTTGCGAAAGAACCACTCCATCGCCGCGGCGGTCAGCAGCTCGAACTCGACGTAGTTATCCGGATCCGCTTCCGCGACCTCCTTCACCTTTTCCATCACGGCGGCGAAGAGCTCCTCGGGGATATACTTCCCGTTTATCTGTATGCGCTCGGTGAAACGCACGACGTAGGGCGAGATGAAAAGCCCCGTCTTGTAGCCCGCCTCCTGCAGCGCTGAGGCGCAGAACGCGGCGGTAGAGCCCTTGCCGTTCGTGCCCGCGATATGCAGGAACTTGAGGTGATTCTGCGGGTTGCCGAGGCCTTCAAGCAGGGTTTTTATCCTATGCAAATCTACGGTCGGCGATAACCGACCGTAGGAATGCAGATATTCCAATGCTTCGGAATAAGTCACTTGATCTCTCCCAGTTTCGCGAGCGAATCCTCGATCTTCGCGAGCATCTCCTTGAGGGAGGCGAGCTTTTTGCGCTCCTCATCGACGAGCTTCGCGGGCGCCTTCGAGATGAAGCCCTCGTTGTTCAGGCGGCTCTCGCAGCGCGTGATCTCGTTCTCGGTCGCGGCCTTCTCCTTGTTGAGGCGGGCGCGCTCCTTCTCGGGATCGACCAGCTCGTTCATCGGGATCATCAGCTTCGCGGACGGCACGACCATCGTCAGCGCGTTGGCGACGGAAAGCTCGCGTTCTATCTCGATCTCGCTGACTCCGGCGAGGCGCTTGAAGAACTCCGCGCCCTTGGCGAATGTCTCCGGCTTGTCGGTCTCGATGAAGAGCGCCGCCTTCTTCGAAAGCGGGATGTTCATCGCGGCGCGCTTGGCGCGGATCTCCTTTATCGCCGCCATTATGAGATTCATGCTCTCCTCATCGGAGGCGAAGTTGAGCGCTTCGGAGTATTCCGGCCAGGGCGCGGCGACGAGCGCCTTGCCCTCGTGCGGGATGCTCTGCCAGATCTCCTCGGTGATGAACGGCATAAAGGGATGCAGCAGCTTCAGGATCTTGTCGAGCACGTAGACGAGCACGCGCTCGGCTCCGGCGGCCTGCTCACCGCCCGCGAAGAGGCGTATCTTCGCAAGCTCAATGTACCAGTCGCAGAAGTCGTCCCAGATGAAGCTGTATACCTTGTCGAGCGCGATGCCGAGCTCGAACTTGTCGATGTTCGCGGTCACGTCGGCGACGACGTTGTTGAGCTTCGAGAGTATCCACTTGTCGTCAAGCGTCAGCGTTGCGGGAAGCGCGGTTTCGTCGCTGTGCAGGTTCATCAGCACGAAGCGCGCGGCGTTCCAGAGCTTGTTGGCGAAGTTGCGGCTCGCCTCGACCTTCTCGTCCGAGAAGCGCATATCGTTGCCGGGCGAGTTGTTCGTCGCGAGCGCGAAGCGGAGCGCGTCCGCGCCGTACTGCTCGATGACCTTCAGCGGATCGATGCCGTTGCCGAGAGATTTCGACATCTTCCTGCCCTGCGAGTCGCGCACGAGGCCGTGGATGAATACGGTCTTGAACGGCGGCTTGCCGGTGTGCTCGAGGCCGGAGAATATCATTCTCGCGACCCAGAAGAAGATGATGTCGTAAGCCGTCACGAGCGTCGTCGTCGGGTAGAAATAGTCGAGGTCGGCGGTCTGCTTCGGCCAGCCGAGCGTCGAGAACGGCCAGAGCGCGGAGGAGAACCAGGTATCGAGGACGTCCTCGTCCTGGCGCATATGCTTCGAGCCGCACTTCGGGCAGACGGCGACGTTCTCTTTCGAAACGACCATCTCGCCGCAGTCGTCGCAGTAATACGCGGGTATGCGGTGTCCCCACCAAAGCTGGCGGGAGATGCACCAGTCGTGGATGTTGTTCATCCAGTTGATGTATATCTTGGAGAAGCGCTCGGGTACGAACTTGATCTCGCCGCTCTCGACCGCTTCGATTGCGGGCTTTGCGAGCGGAGCCATCTTGACGAACCACTGGCGCGACGCGATCGGCTCGACCGTCGTCTTGCAGCGGTAGCATTCGCCGACGTTGTGGACGTGATCCTCGATCTTGACGAGGTAGCCCTCCTTCTCGAGGTCCGCAACGATCTGCTTGCGGGCGGCGTATCTGTCGAGCCCGAAGTAGCGGCCGCCGTTCTCGTTGATGCAAGCGTTCTCGTCCATGATGAGTATTTCCTCAAGGCCGTGGCGCTTGCCGACCTCGAAGTCGTTGGGATCGTGGCAGGGCGTGATCTTCACGCAGCCGGTGCCGAACTCCATATCGACGTATTCGTCCGCGATGATGGGTATTTCCCTGCCGACGAGGGGCAGGATCGCGGTCTTGCCGACGATGGATTTGTAGCGTTCGTCGTTCAGGTTGACAGCGATCGCGGTGTCGCCGAGCATCGTTTCGGGACGCGTGGTGGCGACGACGAGCGATTTCGACGTGCCCTTGATGGGATATCTGATATGCCAGAAGTGGCCGGGCTGTTCCTTATACTCGACCTCCGCGTCGGAAAGCGCGGTCGTGCAGCGCGGGCACCAGTTGATTATGCGGTTGCCGCGGTAGATGAGCCCCTTGTTGTAGAGGTTGATGAAGACCTCCTTGACCGCCTCGGAGCAGCCCTCGTCCATCGTGAAGCGTTCCCTGCTCCAGTCGCAGGATGAGCCGAGCTTGCGCAGCTGCTTGAGGATGCGGCTGCCGTAAAGCTCCTTCCAGTCCCAGACGCGGCGGACGAAACGTTCTCTGCCGAGGTCGTAGCGCGTTTTGCCCTCGTTGTTGCGGAGGTCCGCTTCAACGACGATCTGCGTGGCGATGCCGGCGTGGTCGGTGCCGGGGATCCACAGCGCGGAATAGCCCTGCATACGGCGGGTGCGGATAAGGATATCCTGCATCGTTTCGTCGAGGGCGTGTCCCATATGGAGCTGACCGGTCACGTTCGGTGGGGGAATGACGATCGTGTAGGGTTTCTTCGCGGGATCGACCTTCGCGGAGAAGTAGTTGCCCTTAAGCCAGAAGTCGTATATGCTGTCTTCCACTTTGCCGGGGTCGTAGGTTTTTTCGAGCTCTTTTCTCATTTGCTTTCCCGTACCTTTCGTATGAAACGGACGCGCTGACGCGTCTTCGCATTTCTCTGTTTGAGATTATCTCACAAACAAGCGGATATGTCAAGATTTCGAGCGCGTTTTACTTGAAAAAATCGCAAACCGTGCTATTATATAAGTATAAACTCTCACGGAGGATTCCCGATGAAAAGGATAATCGCGGCGCTTTCCGCGCTGACTCTCATATTCACACTCGCCGCCTGCGGAAAAGGCGGCTCATCCGGCGCGGCCGAAGTCCGCACCGCGACAGTCTTCGCGATGGACACCTTCGTCACCTTCACCGCTTACTGCGGCGACGGAACGCTCGAAAAGGCCGGGCGGCTCGTGACGGAGCTCGACGCGAAGCTTTCGCGCACGAAGGCGGACAGCGATATCGGAAAGCTAAACGCCTCCGGCGCGGCGGGCGCCGAGGTGAGCGCCGAGACCGCGGAACTGCTGAAGGAGGCGCTCGCCTGCTGCGCTGAGTCCGACGGCGTATTCGATATAACGATAGCGCCCGTAACGGATCTCTGGGACGTCAACGGCAAAACCGTGAGCGGCAGCCGCCCGACTCTCCCCTCTCCCGCTCAGATCGCGGACGCGATGCTCTGCGTCGGGTATAAGTATCTGACGGTCGACGGCAATACGGCGAAATTCGCCTATGAAGGCATGAGCTGCGACCTCGGCGGCATCGCAAAGGGCTACGCCGCGGACAAGGCGGTCGAGCTGCTCCGCACCGACGGCGTTTCATCCGCGCTGATACAGGTCGGCAGCAGCGTCTACGTCATGGGCGAAAAGCCCGACGGCAGCGCCTACACGGTCGGCGTACGCGATCCCGAGGGCGGCGCGAACGACTACGTTGGCACTCTCGCGCTGAAGGATAAGTACGTAACCTCCTCCGGCGACTACGAGCGCTATTTCGAGCTTGACGGAAAGCGCTACTGCCACATCTTCGACACCGCGCTCGGATCCCCGATAGACAACGACCTGCGCAGCGTGACCGTCGTCACCGACAGCGGAACGCGCGGCGACTACCTCTCCACGACGCTCTTCTGCCTGGGGCTCGAGAACGCGATGCGAAAGTGTCAGAACGAGGGAGTTTCCGCGCTATTCATCACGAAGGACAGGCGCATTTACACAGTCGGCGCGGACTTCGACGGTTTCACGCTGACGAGCGGAGATTACACTCATGAAAAGTAAGCTGAGCTTGAAATTCAAACGGCACGACGCGATCGTCATCGCCGCGGCGCTGCTTCTCGCGGCGGCGGTGTTCCTGCTCACGCTCCCGAAGGCGGGCGGAGACCGGCTTTACGCCGAGATCAGCCGCGGGGGCGAAGTTCTCGCAACGCTTCCGCTCGACACGGACGCGGAATATATCGTCAACGGCGACTATGAAAACGTGGTTACGATCGCGAACGGAAGCGCGTTTTTCAGCTCGTCAAACTGCCCCAATGAAGACTGCGTACACGCCGGACGGCTGACGAAGGCGGGACAGCTCGCCGTCTGCCTGCCGAACGGAGTTACGCTCCGCATCGTCGGCGCCGAAGCCGACGTCGACGCGATAGCGGGGTGACGGCATGAAGAACGGCGTTAAGAAACTGACGGTCTGCGGACTGATGACCGCGCTCTGTCTGATACTCGGATATATAGAGCACCTGCTTCCCCTCTCGCTGCTGATACCGCTGCCGGGGATCAAGCTCGGGCTCTCGAACATCGCGCTGCTGGTGCTGCTGCTGAAGTACGGGCCGGCTTACGCCTACGGCGTTACGGCGCTGAAATGCACGCTCTCGGCGCTGCTTTTCGGTTCGGTCACGTCGCTCGCGTTTTCGCTGACGGGCGGACTGCTCGCTATGACGGCGATGTGGCTGCTGACGGCGGCGTTCAAGGAGAAGCTCTCCGTCTTCGGAGTCAGCGTCGCCGGCGCGGTTATGCACAACGTCGGGCAGCTCGCCGCGGCGTCGGTCTTCATGAGCTCGGCGGCGGTGTTTTCGTACCTGCCGCTGCTCGCTCTCGCCGGAACCGTGACCGGCCTCGCCACCGCCGCAGTCACCTCCCGCGCCCTGCACCTGACGGGATATGATAAGGAATAGTAGACAAATAATAAACGAATAGCACGGCAGCGACTGCCGTGCTATTCGTTTATTACTAAAGAATTATTAGTTTATATCATTCAACAGATAAGTTCCTTAGCCTGTCGACGCAGAGCTGCTCTTTGGGCATCTTTTTGCTCATTATTCGAGGCGATGGAATCATTGATTGCTCTATCGCTTTTCGCTTTAAAAAACACACCAACTATCGCTCCAATAGCCAAAACAAAGAAGAAAGCGCTGAATCCGCCTCCCCCTCCAATAACTATGAGCATTCCTATAAGAATCAGTATTGCAGCAACAGCTATCAGAAATTTCTTAAGTGCGCTGGAATACGGACCGCTATTCTCCGGAACTGCAAGATACTGGTTTTCAAGTTCTTTGATAGTGCTGTAATTTGCCATATTCGTTTCGCGCTTAAAAAGCAGGTTTACATAGTTTTCGGTCGTGGTCACATTGTAAATCGTATCGCCTTTTCTTTCGAGATGTGAATCGGTATTCTTAATTTCTTGACTGCTGAAAAGCTTCCATCCAAAATCCTGCCAAAGTCTTATTACAGCCTCTTCATCAGCAGGTGCAACCTGAACCTTTTTTGTTTCTTCCATTCTTATCCCTCCAAATATTATAATGTTACAAATTGTAACATTATTAGTGTAACAAATTGTTACACTAATGTCAAGAGTTTTTTTTGGCGGTGACGTGAATGGCAATAAATGGATATCCGTTGCGCGGACTTGTGAAAATACGCAAGGCAAAGGGGCTCAACCAGCTCAAAGTCGCGATGGATCTCTCCATCAGCCGCGAGGCGCTTTCGCACTACGAAACCGGAAAACGATCCCCTGACATACAGACGCTCCTCAGACTCTCCGACTACTTCGGCGTTTCGATAGATTACCTTATAAAAGGCGAATAGCGCGGCAGACACCTGCCGCGCTGTTCGTTTGTTATAAGACATCAAACCCAATCGAATACAAATCATTCATAATCCACATAGCGAAATGATTTCTACCCTTGCTTCTGAATCCCGAACATATCTTCCCGGAACGCGTCGAGGTATCCGACGCAGTATTCGTCGACGCCCAGAAGCGCCTCCGCGGCGTAGACCGCGCCCATCATATCACGGCTCAGCGAGTCAATGATCGCGCTGTCCATGCCGGACATCATCGCGCCCACAAGAAACGCCTGATTGATGGTTTTGCGGCTCGGGAGCCCAAAGGATATGTTGGAAAGGCCGCTGACGATATGCGCCTTCGGGTACTGTTCGCGTATGAGTTTGGCCGTTCCGATGAAGTTGACGAAGCTGTCCGGCGAAGTTCCGATACTGAAGACGAGCGGATCGAAATAAAAGCGGTCCATATCGAGCTTGTATTCTTCGATTTTCTTCACTATTCCGCCGAAATTCTCCATACGTTTCCCTACGGTCTCCGGCATACCGGTCTCATCAAGCAGCAGCGCGATTATTTTCCAGTCGTCCCGACCGGCGAGAGCTCCGGCTATTTTGTCTATCTTATCGCCCTCAAGCGAGACCGAATTGATAAATCCCGGGTTCTTGCAGAGAGGGATACACGAAACGATCGTATCCGTGTTCGGACTGTCAAGACTGAAGCGCACGTCGGGATGATCCTCCTGGATCAGCTCTATCATCCACTTGAGCACGTCCGCGTCGCCGTCCGGAACTCCCGAACATACGTCGATATAATCCGCTCTGCGTTCAAGCTGCTTCGTTGCCAGATCGCGTATAAACGCGGCGTCGCGGTTCCGTATCGCCTCCGCGACGGATTTGATGGCGCCGTTTAATTTTTCACCTATGATCAGCATTGTCCGCTCTCCTTTTATCGAGTTCATTTATTATTTCGGGGACCACCTCAAACAGATCCCCTTTTATCGCTATATCGGCAAGTTTCATCATCGGCGTAGTATCGTCAACGTCGATCGCCACTATGGTTTTGCAGGATTGTATACCGACGAGGTGCTGTATCTGGCCGGAGATGCCGCAGGCAATATACAGATCGGCCTGAACGGTCTGCCCGGTCTGACCGACCTGATGCGGATATGCGATCCAACCGTTGTCAACCGCTGCCCTGCTCGCCGCCACGGCGCCGCCCAGCTTCTCCGCGAGGCGCTCCAGAAACTTGAAGCCGTCCGGTCCGTTCATCGCCCGCCCGCCGGCGACTATTATGCGCGCGTCGCTTATATTGACGGCGTTATCATACGTTTTGACGGATTCAAGCACTTCCTTCGCGCCGCGAAAATCCGACTCTTCGAGGTTTTCTCTCAGCACCGTACCGCGTCTGTCAGGATCGGACCGGAGCGCCTTCATCACCTTCGGCCGCACGGTAGCCATCTGCGGACGGAAGCCGCCGCTCCGGATCGTCGCCATGATATTGCCGCCGAACGCCGGGCGCGTCTGAAGCAGATCGCCGGTTTCGGGATCGATCTCAAGCTGCGTGCAGTCCGCCGTAAGTCCCGTATAAAGCGCTCCCGCAAGGCGCGGAATAAGCGCGCGGCCGCGCGTCGTTGCTGCCCCGAGCAGTATTTCCGGCCGGTATTCGCGCACGAGGCGCTCTAATATATTGCATTCCAGTTCGTCGTTGAACGCCGCGAGAGCCGGATCTTCAATAGCTATAACCTTGTCCGCGCCGCGGGCGATAAGCTCCGCGGCCGTTTCTTCCGCGACGGCGTTCCCGAGCGCAACGGCCCAGACTTCGCACCCTCTCGCTTCGGCGAGAGCGCGCGCCGCGCCGAGCAGCTCGTAAGACACCGGATGCGCCGCGCCGTCGATCATTTCCGACAGCGTCCATACGTTTTTATAATTATTTCTCTCGGATTCATCCGTAAGCTTCATCCGTTTCTCCTCCTCACAGAAGTCCCCGCCCGCACAGTTCGGTCACGAGCGCGGCGGCAGCGTCCTTCGGGTCGCCCGCGATATTCAGCGTCTCGCCTTCTCTGACCGCCGGAGGAGCGGTCTTCACCACCCGTGTCGGAGACGCGGCAAGCCCCAGCTTATCCGGATCGGCGCCGATATCCGCAGGTTTCAGAAGCGGTATTTCTTTCCTTCTGGCTGCCCTGGCGTTTTTGAGCGTCGGAATCCTCGGAAAGTTGATATCCTTCACGACAGTTATAAGCGCCGGAAGCTTGAGGCGGAGCACGTCGTATCCGCGCTCATTCATCCGCTTCACCGTCACGCACTCCGCCGAAACGTCATCGACGCAGAACACGTTTGCGGCCTGCATCATGCCGAGTTTCGACGCGATCCCCGGACCGACCTGCGCCGTATCGCCGTCGATCGCCTGCTTGCCGCATATGACGAGATCGACGCCGCCGATCTTTTCTATCGCTTTCGAGAGCGCGTAACTCGTCGCCCACGTATCGGATCCGGCGAACGCTCTGTCGCAAAGCAGCACGGCGTCGTCGGCGCCCATCGACAGCGCTTCCGTCAGCGCGTTTGCGGCGCTTTCCGGCCCCATCGACAGCGCGATCACTTCTCCGCCCGCGCGTTCTTTTATACGGATCGCCTCTTCTACGGCGTAGAGATCGAACGGGTTGAGCACCGCTTTCCCGCCTTCGCGTATGATACGCTTCGTTTCCGGGTCGATTTTCGCGTCGGCGGCGGACGGCACCTGTTTTATGCACACAACTGTTTTCATCGGCGTTATCTTCCTTTCCGAGCCGCGTTTTACGCACCTGCGCCGCGTTTCCGCGCCGCCTCCTCTATAAGCGGATACTGCGTCTTGAAACCGAGCAGCGACAGGTAGAATCCGCATTGCGGATAATCCTCTTCGAGCCGTTTCAGCGTGCCGATCGGGTCGAATTCGGCGTCTTCCGGGATGGGATACCCGACGACGTCAGAAAGCAGATACAGCTTTTTGGACATCCACGCTTCGATAATCACCGGAAGCTCCGGATACGTTTCAAGCATTTTGTCTACGACGGCGTTCTTTTCGGTTATAGGCTGGGTTATTACAAAGCTCGCTCCCGCATTCAGCTTTCTTTTCAGTTTATCGAATTCGTGCTCCTCCGGCTCGTACGGGTTGAACGCCGCTCCCACGGTGAATTCGGGATAATGCCTGCATATATACCGGATCAGCTCCACCGACGTCACCGACGCGGTATCCTCCGCCTCAACGTCCTCCGGAAGCAGCTTCGGAAGCCGCGGCGATCCGTCGCCGGAAACGACAAGCAGATTGAATATTCCGAGCCGCCCGCAGGCGTCAAGTATTTCTTCAAGATCGCGCTTCGTATGAAAAGTGTTAAGATGGATCAGTATCTTTTCCGGGTCGATATCGAGCCCGAGCTCTTCTATGCACTCGTGCCCCTGAAACGCGAGCAGCCCCATGGCGTTGTCCGTCAGCGACGCGGTGAATCCGCTTTCGCGGACGCGCGCGAGCTTGGAGGCAAACGTTTCAAGGTCTTCTTCGAGTTTAAGGGAATCTTGTTTCGGCGGTATTATTTCAACGTGATACCCTTCTTTATATGCTTCCGACATACCTACTCCTCTTCCTGTGCATTTGTGATCTGTCAGGTCGTTCCGCATTCGCTCGAATCCGAAGCGCCGATCGAACGAACCTGACGAATACAAATCTGTAATTAAAATTATAGCATATTAACCTACTATGTCAATATGTGATTGTAAAAAACCTGAATTATTGCTTATCTCGGCCGTGCTGACGACGCGATATGATATAACGCCTGCCGCCGTCGCCTCCCGCGCGCTGCATCTGACGGGGTATGATAAGGAACAGGAAGCATAAATCTCTCATAATAAACGAACAGCGCGGCAGTCTCCTGCCGCGCTGTGATGTTATATGAAACTTTACAATTCCCTTTTATCAGTCTGATAATCCGACATATAGTTTTGAGAAACCTCCTGCACGACCGCGGCGGAGTTTTCGGGCGCGGGAGTTTTGAACAGTGAGATTATCTCTATAACGAACGCCGCGAGGAAGACGGCGTTCCAGATTATGAATTCAACAATTCCGCCCGCGTTGCCGCAGAATATCCAAAGCGGGACCAACGCGACGACGAGGATGAGTTTGATCACATTAAACGCGCTTCTGCGCCGTATGACCGCCAGAACTCCCTCTGTGAGATAGTTCAATATCACGGGTATAGCAACTATAATCGCGTATATCCACAGTCCGCCGGACGTTCCGAGACCGTAGTCCGAATGATCGCCGTAAGTCAACAAAGCCGTTACGGTGAGCGCATAATAAACCAGATGGAGAATCAGTCCTATCCACAGCAAAAACTTGTTGCCGGATACGTATGTCCGCTTCATAGTTACCACCTCTTTTGTTATAATTATAGCAGATATATCGGGATTTTTTCAAGGAATACTTACGATAGTAAAGCAATAGTGGCGAATAAATGATATATCGCTGACGCGATATGATATACGGCTTCGCCGTATGATATGTTTGCGCCGGCGCAAACATGATATAATATCCGTTCCTTAATACGCCGCAGGCGTATATCATCCGCGCAAGCGGATATCATATGCGGAGCATATATCATCCGTTCCGCAAGGAACGGATATCATTGCAAAAGGCACTTGCTTCCGCAAGTGCCTTTTGCATGGAGGCACCACCCAGACTCGAACTGGGGGTAAAGGCTTTGCAGGCCTCTGCCTTACCACTTGGCTATGGTGCCGCGTCTCGGGAATCTCCCGAAACAAAACGCTTAAATACCGAAATATTTAAGCGTCCTTGGAGCGGATTACGAGACTCGAACTCGCTACCTCCACCTTGGCAAGGTGGCGCTCTACCGGATGAGCTAAATCCGCAGATATGAATATGTCCACGAAATGAATCGGTATAGGTGGTGCCTCCGGTTGGAGTCGAACCAACGACACACGGATTTTCAGTCCGTTGCTCTACCACCTGAGCTACAGAGGCAAATGTGGCGACGCTGACGGGACTCGAACCCGTGACCTCTAGCGTGACAGGCTAGCGTTCTAACCAGCTGAACTACAGCGCCGTATTACCTGTTGTCAACGGCTACGATCACGCCGATCGCGGAACGGTTCAACAACATAATTTCTGGTGGGAACAACAGGGCTCGAACCTGTGACCCCTTGCTTGTAAGGCAAGTGCTCTCCCAGCTGAGCTATGCTCCCGCGATCGCACAGGCGGAAACCGCCTTTTTTTCGTGCCGCTTGACTATTATATTACAACACTCCCCCGATGTCAAGAACAAATTTCAGAAAATCGCAATTTTTTTTGCGAAGTCCCGGAAAGCCCTTTTGACAAGCGCTTCTGCCTCCTTTAATAATAAGAACTATACAGGCGAACGGCATGTTTTTAACTCTTGCATTCGTTTTGAAAAACTGCTATAATAATTAACAAATATGGAACTTTGGAGATGGTTACATATTATGCTACGTCAAAACCGAACAGATATCAATAATATGATTACCGGCGATCAGAACGACCTATCTAACAAAGAAAACGTGATTGCCGGAATTGTTGGCGCCTTTCTGTTTTCTCTTGCCGGCGGACTTGCGTGGTTTTTGTTTTATCTCGCAGGTATTATCGCGGCGGTGTCCGGATTGATAGGCGTTGTTCTGGCGATCAAAGGTTACAAACTGTTTGCAAAAAAAGAAAGCATAAAGGGGATAATAATCGCTTCGATCATCGCTTTCGCAGTCCTGGTGCTTGCGTGGTATCTGTGTCTGGGAAAGGACGTATATGACGCGTATCAGGCGTGGTATAAGGAAGGCGAGATCGACTTTACTCTGTCTTTTTCCGAGAGCATAAAAGCGGTTCCGACTTTCCTGAAGGAACCGGAAATCGCGGCGGCTTATATTAAGGATTTGCTGCTTGGTCTGGGTTTCGCTTTGATCGGTTCGATAGGAACCATTATAACGTCGGTGAAAGGCGTCAAAGCCAAACAGGCCCTTATGAATGCCGAAAGCAGGAATACGAATCCGCAAGGTGAAGCGAGCGACGAGCCGGAAACGTCGACGCCTATACGTTCCGCGCTGACGGACGAAAAAGTCCGTGAGTATTTAAAAGAAAACGTCTTCGGACACGAAGTAATATTCAGAAAGGTCGCGCGCTCGAGAGAGGAGCTCGTGATTGACGGAGCGGTTTACGCTGAGTACGCTCTTGTTTCAAAGGTTCAGTTTCCCTACGAGATGTACGCGAAGCTCGACGGTCATCGCTACGAAGCCGGTTATGGCGTAGGCCGCGGTAATTATATCAGCGTTGACGGTGTTGTTATTGCAAAGAAATTCCGTTGGTAAATGACAATATGTGGACTCCATACGGTTTGCGTCGAAGAATCCCGCTGTGAAATCGGCGGGATTCTTCTTTTATTCTTGTCTGCGGCGTGGTATTCCCGGATCCTTTAGCATAAAATGCCAATGGAGGTGCGATTATGGACATAAAAGACTATGCCGATTCGATCGGCGACAGCGACAAAGCGGCGGCCGCCGAGAAGGCGAAGGCGCTCGCCTCTTCCTTCTCCGAAGCCGAGATCGAGGCGATAAAGAAATGCGCCGCTAAGGCCGGAAGCGTCAGGGAGTTATTCTCCGATCCGGAGTTCCGCAGGATAATCGGGCGCAGGGACGGAGACGGTAAATGAGCGAATTCGACGACAAGCTCGCCCGCATACTGAACGATCCGCAGGCGATGCGCGAGATAACGGAAATGGCGGCCGCGTTCCGCTCCGGCGGCAGCGGCGGCTCCGCCGCGCCCGAAAGCGAAACGGGAGAGCCCGGAATAGATCCGGATAAGCTCTCCCGCATTATGCGTATCGCAGGGCAGCTCGGCGGCGACGGAGGCGGCTCTTCCCTGCTTTACGCTATAAAGCCGTATCTCAATCCGCGGCGGCAGGCGAAGTTCAACGACGCGCTCTCAGTCATGCGTATGGCGCGGCTCATCCCCTACATCAAAAAGGAGGGACTGCTTTGAACGGTCTTTCCGCGCTGCTCGGCGGCGCAGACAACCTCGACACATACCTGCTGCTGATACTCATTTTCATACTTTTGCGCTCGGGCGACGAAAGCGGCACGGTCTTCGCGCTCGGCTACCTGCTCTTCGCGGACGAAGGCAGCGCTCCCCTCGGCTTTATACCGTCAGCACGCCGTTATCCTCGTGAAGAAGTATCAAAACGTCCTCCTCCAGGAGACTGTCGGCGTTGAAGTATTCGAGGACCTCCGTGCCGTCCGCGGCTTTGCAGAGTATTTCGCGGCAGTATTTTTCACCGCCGCCGTCGGTGGGGATCACCGCGAGGCGTTCCTTCAGCGCGGACAGGCCCTCGCGCAGCTTCGCCCTCGCCTCCGCGGCGGTCGTCTTCGGCTCCGGCAGGTCGCGGGCGACGTGGTTCGTGATATAGGCGCGCGCGTCGAAGGTCACGACGCTGCCGTCCGCCATGGAGACGCCGACTTTTATCAGGTCGGGATAGCAGATCACGCCGCCGCTTTCGTATGCGAAGTTCATCGTGCAGACGCCGTATTCGACGACGTAGTAGGTGCTCGTCATATCCCCGTAGCCAAACTTATCGAGGAACGCGGACGCCGCGGCGGTAGCCGCTTCAACGGTAAGGCGCTCCTCCTGCGGCTCCGCGCCGTCCGTCATCGTAAGCAGGTGCCCGCCGGCTTTCGTGATCTCCGCGGACTTCTCGCCGCAGTAGAAGTAGTACGCCGGCAGTTTGCCGGTATTCTCGCCGCCGGCGGTCACGGCGGAAACGTCGGCTCCCATCGCGGAGGCGGCGAGCTTTTTCGCGCGCTCGGGCGTTACCTCGGTCTCGCGCTTCAGCATCGCGCTCTCCTTGTTAAGCGCGAAGTCGGAGTAAGGGCCGTCGTAGATCAGCGTCGGGTAGTTCTCGAAGCCGTTCTCGACGTCCGCGAAGCCGCCGGAGATCGCGATCCCGTCGTTGTTTATGCCGGCGAGGAAGCCGTTGGCCTTTTTACTCACCTCGGTCAGCATCACGGTCTTGTCCGAGACGGAGGCGACGAGCTCGTTAAGTCCGGCGTTGACCTTCGACGCGAGCTCTGAAAGCCGCGCAAGCGCCGCCGTTTCCTCGGCGGTCATCCTTTCGCCCGCGGCGACGCGTTCGGAAACGTAAAGCGCGTATTCCCCCGCCTGCGACAGAAACTTATTTACGTTGTCGAGCGAGGCCTCCGTGACCGGAAGCATACCGAGGTTCGCCTTCGCCGCACCCGCGTCGCGCCATATGCCGGAGGCGATCGTGCCGAGCATCGCCGGCGTGGAGGCGTATTTGCTCTTCTGCAGCAGCGTATCCATACTGCTGACGCTGGAGGAAAGGTCTGTCAGCGCGCGGCGGTAGCCGTTCTCGAGCTGTTCGCGGTAGTCCCACGCGAGCGAATATCCGGAGACCGCGAAACCGACCGCGACCAACAACGCCGCGGAAGCGTAGCTGATAATGCGGACGAGCGTCCGGCGCTTCATCTTATTCATAGAATCATCCCTTTTCGCTTTTTCTGTATTTTGCCGCGAAAACGGGGTTTTATGAATTATTGTTTGACATACGCGCCGCCGTTTGCTACAATAGCGGTATGAAGATACTTGTCGCCATGAGCGGCGGCGTTGACAGCACCGCGGCCGCGCTCCTGCTGAAACGGCAGGGGCACGACGTCGCCGGAGCCACGCTCGACCTGCTCCCCGAAAACGGAAATAAGCGCGATATCGAGGACGCCGCCGCCGCGGCGGCCGCCATCGGCATACCGCATTACGTCTTCGAACTAAAGGACGTCTTCGCGGAGAAGGTCATAGGGAACTTCTGCGCCGAATACGTCCGCGGCAGGACGCCCAACCCCTGCGTGCAGTGCAATATGTTCGTCAAGTTCGGCGCGATGGCGCGGATGGCGGCGGAGCTCGGTTACGGCACGCTCGCCACCGGCCATTACGCGCGCGTCTGCCGCGAAAAAGGCAGGTATTTCATCAGGCGCGCCTCCGACGCGAAGAAGGATCAGAGCTACGTGCTCTACGGGCTCACGCAGGAGCAGCTCGCGCATGTCGTCTTCCCGCTCGCGGATATGACGAAGGAGGAGATCCGCGCGCTCGCCGCCGAGGCGGGGCTGAACGCCGCCTTGCGCCGCGACAGCCAGGATATCTGCTTCATCAAGGACGGCGACTACGCCGGTTACCTGCGCGAAAAGCAGGGCGTCGTTCCCGTTCCCGGCGACTTCGTCGACGCGGACGGAAACACGCTCGGAAGGCACGACGGAGTGATTTATTACACCGTCGGACAGCGCAAGGGACTCGGCGTGACCTTCGGCGAACCGCGCTACGTCGTCGCGAAGAACGCGGTTGACAATACTGTTACGCTCGGCAAAAACGAGGATCTGTTCGTCAACACCGTCCGCGTACGCGAGCTGAAACTGCAGAAGCTCGCCGCGCTCGACTCCCCCGTCCGCGTGACCGCGAAAACGCGGTACGGTCAGCGCGAAACCCCCGCGCTCCTCTCCCCCGACGGAGACGGCGCGGCGCTGGTTTTCGACTCGCCGGTGCGCGCGCCCGCGCCCGGACAGTCCGCTGTCTTTTACGACGGCGACGACATTGTGGGCGGCGGGATAATAATCTGAATATACTCATAATAAAAGGCCGCAGTCAGCGACTGCGGTCTGTTTTATTACGCTTTTTTCGCGGTTATTCCGCGGCGCGCTCCTTCTCTTCCGCGAAGGCGGCGACGGCGGCTTCTATCTGCGAGTTGATGTCGTTCGCTTCCATACGGTAGGCCTGCTCGATACACTTGGCGACGGAGACGGCGTTGCTGCTGCCGTGCCCCTTGATGATGACCTTTTTCGTGCCGAGGATGACGCTTCCGCCGTAGTTGCGGTAGTCCATGAACTCTTTCTGTTCCTTGAACATCTTCTTCATAAACAGCGCGCCGACCTTGTTGCGCATACGGGAGGAGATGTCCTTCTTGATCTTTTTGAGCATCAGCAGCGCGGTGCCTTCGGCGCTCTTGACGAGCACGTTGCCGGAGAAGCCGTCGCAGACGACGAGATCGTAGTTGCCGGACATAAGGTCGCGGCTCTCCATATTGCCGACGAAGTTCAGCCCTTCGGCGGATTTCAGCATCTGGTAGGTCGTCCTGCGGAGCAGGTCACCCTTCTCCTCTTCGACGCCGACGTTGAGAAGCGCGACGCGCGGATTCTTGACGCCGAAGACGCTCTTCATATAGATGCTGCCCATAACGGCAAACTGGCAGAGACGCGGCGCGGTGCATTCGACGTTCGCTCCGCTGTCGCAGACGCCGACGATCCTGCCGTTCATAGTGGGCATTATCGGGCAGAAGGTCGGGCGGCTGACGCCCTTGAGGCGTCCGACACGCATTGTCGCGGCGGCTACGAGCGCGCCGGTGGAGCCGGTGCTGACCATGCCGTCCGCTTCGCCCGCGCGCAGCATCTCTATCGCCTTCATCATCGAACTGTCGGGCCTGTGGCGGACGACGTCCGTCGGCTTGTCGTTGCAGTCGATGACGTCGGGCGCGTGAACGACGGTACAGCGTTCCTTCAGGCCGATGCGCTTCATTTCGTCTTTGATGATCGCTTCGGCGCCGGTAAGAACGACCTCGAGGTCGTAGAAGCTTTCGATCGCCATTTTGGCGCCGCCGACGGTCGCGGAAACGCCCTTGTCCCCTCCGAAGCAGTCAACGATTATTTTTATCATAAAGAACCCTCCTTCGAGGTAAAAACGCGGTTCAGCGGCGCTTCGAGTGGAAACAGAGCCCGACGGAGTCGGGGCCGCAGTGCGCGCCCGCGGTCGGGTTGACGGGGAACTTGACGATCTCGACGTCGGGTCCGTACTTCTCGCGGAGCATCTCCTCGACCTGCTCGACGATATCGGGCGCACCGGTGTGAGCGATGATGATGCGGTGACCGGCAACGTCGTCGCCGAGCTCGTCAGCGTATCTGAACAGCGCGTCAATGGCGTTCGCTCTGCCGCGCTCCTTGCCGATGCTGAGCATCTGCCCTTCCTCGTTGATGTGTATCAGCGGGCGTACTCCGAGCAGCGTTCCCATAGTGGCGGCGAGCCCTCCGACTCTGCCGCTGCGCTTGAAGAACTTGAGGTTATCGGCGAAGAAGTATATGGTAAAGTGATCTCTCTCTCTATCGAGGTGCGCGATTATCTCGTCCGCGCTCTTGCCGGCCTTGTAAAGCTCGGCCGCTTCAACAGCGAGCGTATAACCCAGCGCCGTGATGGCCTTCGTGTCGTATTCGCGGAAGACGGCGTCGGGATACTTTTCCTTCAGCTCCGCTACGGCGGCTCGCATATTCACGAACGTCTGGCTCATCAGCTCGGAAAAGTGAATGTAGAGTATTTCGTCACCCTGCGCGAAGAAGGGCTCGAAATACTGCTTATAGCGCTCGGCGTTCACCGAACTCGTGGTCGGGAGCTCGCCGCCCGACGCGGCGCGCTGACGGAGCATATCGTAAAACTCTTTTGAATCAAATTCTTCGTAATCTTCATAAGGGCAGATCAGCTTGCCGTCGACGGTGTAAGGCATGCTGATAAGCTCAAGCCCGTATTCCTTAGCGGTCTTGAGATCGACGTCGCAGTCGGTATCAACAAACAGTCTGAGCATTTTCGCAACCTTCCCTTTTCTTTCTACTCCAGGATAAGCACGAAGTCGTGTATCGGCTGGCCGCCGTCTATCATAATGACTTCGGTGCGCTTGTAGCGCTCGGTAAGCGTCGCGTAGACGCTCTGCGCCTCTTCTTCGGTCGTGTCGCGGCCGCATATGAGCAGCATAACGTCGCGGCTCGCGCTGTCGAGCTTTTCGGCGAGCCCGAGGAGCGCCTCGCACTTGTCGGGACTGTCGACGTAGATCTTATCGTCGGCGAAGCCGATGTAGTCATCCTTGCGGACGGCAACGCCGTCCATTTCGGCGTCGCGGCTCGCGCGGGAGACCATTCCGGTAACGACGCTGTCGATTATACTATCTACGTTTTCGAGTATGCTGTCGGTGTCGCCGGAAGTCGTA
Source organism: Clostridia bacterium (assembly GCA_017438525.1). Taxonomy (NCBI): domain Bacteria; kingdom Bacillati; phylum Bacillota; class Clostridia; species Clostridia bacterium. Next base: position 50,652 of record JAFRVI010000023.1, on the reverse strand, counting down.
TCGAGCATCGAAAGCGATGCGTAGCCCTCGCCTATCGTGCGGCTCGGTATGACGCGGACGTCGGCGTCTTTGTAAAGCTCCGCCGCCTGACGCGCGGTCAAAATAACATTGCTGTTATTTGGATATACGAGGATCGTGGATGCGTTGATCTCCTCGAACGCTTCGATAAAATCTTTTGCGGACGGATTCATGCTCTGTCCGCCGTCAACGACAACGTCGGTACCGAGCGATGTGAAAACCTGCTTTATACCATCTCCGGAAGCAACGGCGACGATGCCGTACGCCTTCTTCGGTTTCGGCGCGGATACGGTAAAGCGGTTCCGGATCGTTGCCTCATGATGCTGGAGCATCATGTTTTCGATTTTCAGCGTCAGGAATTCGCCGTACTGCTGGCCGAAATCGAGGATCTCGCCGGGAGTCATCGTGTGCACATGCACCTTGACAACGGTGTCGTCGCGGAAGCAGACGACAGAGTTGCCGAGCTCGTTGAGCTTCGCGGTGAAGGCGTCGACGTCGAAGGCGTCAACGTCGCACTTGGACTGCTGCAGGCGGAGCAGGAACTCCGTGCAATAGCCGAATTCGAGCTGCATATCGCTGGTGAATGTGGCGATGTCAATATTTTTCGCCGCAGATGCCGACGGCGCTGAACCCGTTCCGGAAACGCTGCCTCCTTCGCCGTAGAGAACATCGCGCATACCCTCGACTATGTAAACGAGGCCGGCTCCGCCGCTGTCGACAACGCCTGCTTCTTTCAGCACATCGAGCAGGTCCGGCGTTCTGTCAAGCGAACGGCGCAGTTCCGCCGTGAAATCGTCAAAGTATTCTTCCAGCGTTTTGTACGCTGAAATACGCTCTCCGGCATAATTGGCGGCATCCTTGATCACGGTGAGTATGGTGCCTTCAACGGGCACGGCCACCGCGCCGTAGGCCTCTTTTACAGCGGCGTAGAACGCCGCGCCGACTTCAGTGACGCCTGCTTCTTCCTTACCGTCGAAGCCCTTTGCCAAACCCGCGAATATTCTGGAAAGGATGACTCCCGAGTTTCCGCGCGCGCCCATGAGCATACCGCGCGCCGCCTTCGAAGCTGCTTCGCAAAGCTTCCCTTCACCGCCGACGGCTGAAGCCCCGGAATCCACAGTCATATACATATTGTCCCCCGTGTCACCGTCAGGGATCGGGAAAACATTAAGATCGTTTACGATTGTTCTGTTAGCGTACAGATTCGCGGCTCCGCTTTTTACCATTTCGGCAAAAAGCAGGCCGGTCATACATACGGTATTCATCGAGATTACCTTCCTTTACGGCAAGCAGCGCCGTTGTTATAGTAGACGCAGTCGGAATCCGAATTCGCCTCAAGCGGCGATATTTCGCCGACGTGCGCAATCGGCGTATTATAACGTCTACTTGTGAAGTATATCATATTAACTTGTGAAGTATATCATCTTTTGCTCTAAAAGTCAATAGCAGAGGTTTTTTTTCTTGCCTCCTTCGCGCCTGTTTGTTTTCTTCCATCGGCGCCAATCAGGATTCAACTGCATATAATGCCGTGAAAGGAATGTATCCTTTCAGAACTATTCGGGAGGATAACAAATGGCAACTACCTTTTATAATACGGCAACATTGTCCTATAACGGCGTTACGACAACGTCGAATACCGTCACGGGCGAGATCGCCGACAACCTCACGGTCGCGAAGACCGCGTTGACGGACGGATACACCGCCGGTGCCGAAAAGACCTTCGTGATAAACCTCGTCAATACCGGACAGACCGCGCTTAACGGCCTTACCGTTACCGATGACCTTGGCACTTATACTCTTGAAACCGGAAATGCGACGCCTTTGACTTATGCTGAAGGTACCGCGCAGTATTTCGTTGGCGGCGTTCTGCAGACGGAACCCACCGCGACTGCGGGACCTCCCCTCATATTCACCGGAATCAACGTACCCGCGGGTGAAAATGCCGCCATCGTTTATCAAGCGACCGTTAACGAGTTCGCACCGCTCGACGTCGGCGGCTCAATAACCAACACCGTTACCGTCACCGGCGACGGACTTACAGCCCCGGCGACCGCAAGCGCGACAATCACTGTGGAAAACGAACCTATGCTTTCGATCGGCAAAGCCGTCAATCCCACTTCCGTCACCTCCGACGGAACGCTGACCTACACCTTCACTATCAACAACACCGGAAACACCGCCGCAGACGCTACGGATAATGTCACCGTGACCGACGCTTTCACTCCGGAGCTTTCCGCTCTCACAGTTACGCTTGACGGCGTCCCGCTTTCCGCAGGCACGGGTTACACCTACTCCGGCGGGACGTTCCGCACCGTCCCCGGCGTTATCACCGTCCCCGCCGCGACCTACGCGCAGACGGCAGCCACCGGCGCTTGGACTGTAACTCCCGGGGCCGCGATCCTCACCGTTGCCGGAACCGTGTAACGCAGAGCAAGAAAGCTGTCCTGATATTAAATAACCTTTGCAAGCCGCCTCGTTTCGAGACGGCTTTTCCCTTTTTATAACCATATTATAAAAAAGAGCGATTTATTGTTTTTTCTTCTTGACAACCGCGTTTATATTTGATAGAATATAGTCAGTATTATAAGCAAAGGAGATACTAATATGAAATTCAAGAGATTCCTTTCCGCTATCATCGCCTGCGTTATGCTTATGGCTGTCGCAGTTCCGTTCGCCGCGTTTGCCGAAAGCGCCGTTCAGGTCATAGGCGGCGGCGCCGAGACCACTCCCGGCGGAGAAGCCGTTGTCCACATCAATCTCGACGGCGCCAAGATCGGCGCTTTCGCCCTTACCGTCACCTTCGACGCTGAGAAACTGCAGTATATCGGCTGCGAGACCTCTGAAGAGTTCGGCGCCATTCTCACCGAAGAAGGCGGCGTTTTCCTCGTCAACGACAACGACAAGGATACCGGCAAGCTGATTATCGGCGGCGCCATCACAGTCGGCGCGACCTTCACCGTCGCCCCCCTCGACCTGATCTTCAAGGCCGCGGACGTCAGCGAGACCGCCAACACCGAGGTCGCCATCACCGTCGACAGACTCCGCACCGAGCTGGATGAGCCCCTTGAGAGCGAAGTCACCAACGGCGGCGTGACCATCAACGTCGTCCACATCGAATCCATCACGTTCACCGACGAATCCAAAGAGCTCGAGATCGGCGAAGAGTACACCCCCGAATACACCGTCAATCCCGACGGCTACACCGATGCCTTCAATCCCACCTGGACCTCCGATAACGAAGAGGTCGCAACCGTTGACGAGGATGGTAAGATAACCGCTATCAGAGAAGGCACCGCGAACATTACGATTACCAACGGCGAGATTTTCGCCACCCTGCCGATCACCGTCAAAGCTGCGGCTCTCGATTATATGAAGGGCGATATGGTTGAAAACGGCAAGATCGAAGTTGACGATGCCCTCTCGGCACTCCGCATCGCCGCTAAGCTCGCTGAGGCCACCGAGAGAAATCTCCTCATCGGCGACATCAACAACAACGGCCTAATCGAAGTTGACGATGCCCTCGCGATCCTCCGCGTTGCCGCTAAGCTCGCTGACCAGTCCTCCCTTGAGGCGTAATCCTCTGACGGCAAGTCGATAACAGGAATATAAAAGCCGCTCCCCGTATAGACTATACGGGGAGTGATTTTTTATGTCTAAATTCAAAAAAGCGCTGCCGTTCATAATCTGCATCACGAAACCGCTCGCGCTCGGTGGGCTGTCCGCCCTGCTGACTATGAACGATATGAAGGCGTACGGCGATATCCCGCAGCCGCCGCTTTCGCCGCCCGCGACAGTCTTCCCTGTCGCGTGGTCGATACTCTACGTTATGATGGGGATCGCCTCCGCGCTGGTATGGAAGAGTTACCGCGACGACGACCGGCAGAACGGGCTGATATACTACGGCCTGCAGCTCGTTCTTAACTTCTTCTGGCCGCTCGTGTTTTTCAGCGCGAAGGAATATTGGTTCGCATTCGCGTGGCTGATCGCGCTGCTCGCGGCCGTCATAGCGACGGCAGTATTCTTCAGACGCGTAAGCAAGGCGGCGTTTTGGCTGATAGTCCCGTATATAGCGTGGCTCGCGTTCGCCGCGTATCTGAACGTCGGAGTGGCGGTGCTCAACTGAAAAGCGCATACAAAAACGCACGCCCAAAGGGCGTGCGTTTTGATTATTCAAGAAGCTTATCTTCTTCTGTTGCGGTCGCCGCCGCGATCGCGTCCTCCGCGGCCGCGGTCGCCGTGTCCGCGGTCTCCGCCGGAGGTCTTCGGTCTGCTGACGTAGGCCTCGATGGGCTTCTCGATGCCGTCCATCTCGTCGAGCACGGCCTTGCGGGAGAGGTTTATGCGGCCCTGGCTGTCGATCTCGACGACCTTGACCATGATCTCGTCGCCGACGGTGGCGACGTCTTCCATCTTCTCGACGCGGTCGCGGTCATACTGCGAAATGTGGACCATGCCCTCCTTGCCGGGAGCGATCTCGACGAAGGCGCCGAAGTCCATAAGGCGCGTGACCTTGCCGCTGTAAAGTCCGCCGATCTCGGGATCGTTGACGATGCCCTCGATGATGCCCTTGGCGGCCTCGGCGGCCATGGAGTCGACGGCGGTGATGAAGATACGGCCGTCGTCCTCGATATCGATCTTAGCGCCGGTGTCGGCGACGATCTTCTGGATGACCTTGCCGCCGGAGCCGATGACTTCGCGGATCTTGTCGACGTCGATCTGCATGGTGATCATCTTGGGCGCGTACTTCGAAAGCTCGGCGCGCGGCGCGGGGATGACCGGCAGCATGACTTCGTCAAGGATGTAGTTTCTCGCCTTGTGGGTCTTCTCGATTGCGGAACGGATGATCTCGGGAGTAAGTCCGTCGATCTTGAGGTCCATCTGGATCGCGGTGATACCGTCGTGAGTGCCGGCGACTTTGAAGTCCATATCGCCGAAGAAATCCTCAACGCCCTGGATATCAACCATCGTCATCCAGCGGTCGCCCTCGGTGATGAGGCCGCAGGAGATACCGGCGACGGGCTCCTTGATCGGAACGCCCGCGTCCATCAGCGCCAGAGTGGAGCCGCAGATGGAGGCCTGCGAGGTGGAGCCGTTGGAGGAAAGAACCTCGGAAACGAGGCGGATAACGTAGGGGAACTCTTCCTCGCTCGGAATAACGGGCTCGAGAGCTCTCTGCGCAAGCGCGCCGTGGCCGATCTCGCGGCGTCCGGGGCCTCTGGAGGGCTTCGTCTCGCCTACCGAGTAGGACGGGAAGTTATAGTGGTGCATATATCTGCGCTCGGTCTCTTCGTCGATGCCGTCGAGCAGCTGAGCGTCGCTGATGGTGCCGAGTGTGCAGACGGTGAGGACCTGGGTCTGACCTCTGGTGAAGAGTCCGGAGCCGTGGGTTCTCGGCAGGATGCCGACCTGCGCGTTCAGCGGACGCATCTGATCGATGCCTCTGCCGTCAACGCGCTTACCGTCGTCAAGCAGCCAGCGGCGGACGACGTACTTCTGAAGCTTATACATGCACTCGTCAAGCTGCGCCTTAGAGTCGGGGTACTTTTCCTCGAACTCGGCGTAGACGGCGTCGTAAACGATCTGGAGATTCGCGTCGCGGACGTTCTTGTCGTCGGTGTCCATGGCGGCGCGTACGCTGTCGATGGCGAACGCCTTGACCGCCTCGAACATCTCGGGGTCGACGTCCTTGCTCTCGAACGCGAACTTCTCTTTGCCGACCGCGGCCTTGATCTCGTTGATGAAGGCGACGATCTTTCTGCATTCTTCAAATCCGCGGTTGATGCCCTCGATCATGACCTCGTCTGGAACCATCTTCGCGCCGGCTTCGATCATAACGACCTTCTTGTCGGTGGCGGCGACGGTAACGGCCATCTGGCTGACCTTGCGCTGTTCGGCGGTGGGGTTGATGACGTATTCGCCGTCAACATAGCCGACGATAACGGCTCCGATAGGTCCGTTCCACGGAATATCGGAGATGGTGATGGCGATTGAGGAACCGACCATGGCTACCTGCTCGGGCTGGCAGTCGGGGTCCACGCACATAACGGTGTTGACCACGCTGACGTCGTTGCGCATATCCTTCGGGAACAGCGGACGGACGGGGCGATCGATGACGCGGGAGGCGAGGATCGCCTTCTCGCTGGGTCTTCCCTCTCTGCGCAGGAAGCTGCCGGGGATCTTGCCCACGGAGTAAAGCTTCTCTTCGTAGTCGACGGAAAGCGGGAAATAATCGATGCCTTCGCGGGGCGTCTTTGACGCGGTCGCGGTGGAAAGGACGACGGTGTCGCCGTAAGTTACCAGCGCGGACGCGTTGGCGAGCTGCGCGAGACGGCCGGTTTCGACCTTGAGCTTGCGGCCGGCGATCTCGGTCTCGAACACTCTCATTTTTTCAAACATTCTTTTACATACCTCCGTTTATTTTCTCCGGTATGTACAGCGTTTAGCAATAAAGCCGAAGTCCGTTTAACGGGCGCCCGCTTTACCGCTAAAACACCGCAATACCGGTAATTAACGACAACTGGGCAGCCGGAACGCTGAGTTCCGACTGCCCCGTGACTTTTACTTTCTGATGGAAAGCTTTTCGATGATTTCGCGATAGCGGTTGATGTCTTTATCCTTCAGGTAGCCGAGCATGTTTCTTCTCTGACCGACCATCTTCTGAAGTCCGCGAAGCGAATGCTTATCGTGCTTGTGCACCTTAAGGTGCTCGGTAAGCTGGTTGATGCGGGTCGTGAGAAGCGCTATCTGCACCTCGGGAGAACCGGTATCGGTCTCGCTCAGGCGGTACTTCTCGATGATCGCCATCTTTTCTTCCTTCAGCAGCATTTGGTTCACCTCCGTAGTATTTTGTCCGCGTGAAGCTGCGTAAGGGGTCGGTGAACGCCGGTTTACCGGCTTTGTCCCCTAACGAAGCAACCGCAACTTTGTATATGATACCACAAGAAATCGATTTTGTAAAGAATTATTTTTGCGATTTTGAGATTTTTTTGGCAGTTACTCAAACTCATAACCGAGAGCGAAGGCGCGTTTGTTGAGGTCGAGGAACTTCGGCGGGACGGTGGCTTCGATCGTACGCTCGAAGAGCGCCTTATCCGCGCCGGTGATCTTCGCCATAACGCCGAGCAGCGCGATGTTGACCGCCTTCGCGGAGCCCGCCTTTTCCGCTATCGCGAGCGCGTCGACGGCGGTGACCCGCGCGCCGGTCGCGTTCAGCTTTTCGATAACGTCCGCGGGGTACTCCGCCGCGCCGGTGACGACAGGCATCGGCATTATCTTCTGCGTGTTGACGATTATCCTGCCGCCCTTTTTCAAGCTCGTGACAAAGCGAAGGGCTTCGAGCTGCTCGAAGGCGAGCACGACGTCCGCTTCTCCCTCGCAGATTATCGGGGAGGCGACCTCGTCGCCGTGGCGAACGTAGGTGACGACGGAGCCGCCGCGCTGGCTCATTCCGTGCACCTCTGATATTTTGACGTTTTCGCCCATCGCGGTATAGAGCGCGCCGAGCACGCGGCTCGCGAGCAGCGTTCCCTGCCCGCCGACGCCGACGATAAGTATGTTTTCAGTCATTTTCAGCCCTCCCTCGCAGAAGTCGATATGGCTCCGAACTTGCAGAGTTTTTCGCAGACGCCGCAGCCGACGCAGAGCTCGCGGTCGATCTGCGCCTTGCCGTCGATAATGCTTATCGCCGGACAGCCGATGCGCATGCACGCCTTGCAGCTTTTGCACTTCTCGCGGTCTACGGAGCAGATGTTCGGGAACTTGACGTATTTGAGCAGCGCGCAGGGGCGCTTGCTGATGATGAAGCTGGGCTCGTCCGCCGCGAGCTCCTCGCGGATGACGCGTTCCGTTTCGTCCACGTCGTAGGGATCTACGGTGACGACGCGCTTGATGCCGATCGCCTTCACGAGCGCGGGGACGTCCACGGCGGCGACGATGTCACCCTTCAGCGTCTGCCCGGTGGTCGGGTTCTGCTGGTGGCCGGTCATGCCGGTGATGGAGTTATCGAGCAGTATCACGTTGGAATTGCCCATATTATAAGCGATATTGACAAGGCCGGTGATGCCGGAGTGCATGAAGGTGCTGTCGCCGATGACCGCGACGCTCTTCTTCGCGCTCTCCGCTCCCCTCGCCTTGTTGTAGCCGTGCAGCGCCGAGACGCTCGCGCCCATGCAGACGGTCGTGTCGATGGCGTTAAGCGGCGCGCCCGCGCCGAGCGTGTAGCAGCCGATATCGCCGCTGACGTAGACACCGAGCTTTTTCAGCACGTAGAAAAGGCCTCTGTGCGGGCATCCGGGGCACATCACCGGAGGACGCACCGGCGCTTTTTCGGCGCATTCGCAGCCCTTTTCGGAAGCGACGCCGAGCGCGTTTCTGACTGTCACCTGCGAAAACTCACCGCACGTCGGGAACAAGCTCTTGCCCTCGACCTCGATGCCGAGCGTTCTGACGAAGCGCTCGATCACGGGATCGAGCTCCTCGATCACGACGAGGCGGTCGACCTTTGCGGCGAAGTCGCGTATCAGTTTCTCCGGCAGCGGGTTGACCATGCCGAGCTTCAGGTAGGAGGCGTTGTCGCCGAGCGCTTCGCGCGCGTACTGGTAGCAATCGCCGGCGGTGATGACGCCGAGCTTCGTATCGTGGTATTCGGCGCGGTTGAACCACGCGGAGTTCGCCTCTTCCGCGAGCTTCGCCATGCGCTCCTCGACGAAGGGGTGTCTTCCCTTTGCGTTGGCGGGCACCATGACGAACTTCGCGGCGTTCTTCTCATATTCTTTAAGCGGCAGCTCGGCGCGGTCGGAAAGCTCCACCGCGCTCTGCGAATGCGCGACTCGGGTGCAGAGGCGCAGGATCACGGGCGTGTCGTACTTCTCGGAGAGCTCGTACGCCTCCTTGACGAAGGCGAGGCATTCGCCCGAGTCGGACGGCTCAAGCATCGGCACCTTCGCGGCGATGGCGTAGTTGCGGGAGTCCTGCTCGTTCTGCGAGGAGTGCATACCCGGGTCGTCCGCGACGCCGATGACGAGTCCGGCGTTGACGCCGGTGTACGACGCCGTGAAAAGCGGGTCGGCCGCGACGTTCAGGCCGACGTGCTTCATGCCGGTGAACGCTCTCGCGCCGCCGATGCAGGCGCCTATGGCGGTTTCGAGCGCGACCTTTTCGTTCGGCGCCCACTCCGCGTAAACCTCCGGGAACTTCGCCGCGAATTCGGTTATTTCCGTCGACGGCGTGCCCGGATAGCTGGATACGAGTTTTACTCCGGCCTCGTAGAGGCCTCTGGCAACGGCTTCGTTGCCGATCATGATTTTTTTCATCGTCATTCCTTCTTTCCCTTGACGAAGTGTATAATAAAAGTATTTTACACCTCTCGCGTCGCTTTGTAAATAGTTATTTTTGTTAAATATTATAATCCTGTGGATATAATTCAAGGCCGCAGAACGCATCTGCGGCCTCCGGACTGTTTTTTCCGCCTTTTGCGGCTCACACGGTGATGTGCTCGTAGATCTTGTTGAACAAATTTCGGGAGATGCCGCTGACGTTCACGACGTCCCATACCGTCTCGAAATCGCCGTGCTCGTCGCGGTAATCGATTATCCGCTCGGCGAGCGCCTCGCCTATCCCGTCGAGCATCATAAGCTCCTCGGCGGAGGCGGTATTGATGTTGACAACCCACTTGGTTTCGACTGTTTTGGTGGTTGACGACGTCGGCTTGAATATCAGATCGTCGTTTGAAAATCTATGTACGGCAAGAAAGACCGCGGCGGCGATGAACACCGCGGCAAGCGCGAAGGCAATCACTTCGGCGGGCCTCAGGCGCAGCTTCGTTTTCCGCGCTTCGGCGGGAGCGGCGTCGCGCCCCTCTTCCCGCTTGTCTTTATCAGGCATACTCCCCTCCCGAAAAGAACGGATCCGGCGGAAGCTTTCCCGCCGGACCCGCGTTTGCGTTCAATTACGCAAGACTGTGCTTGACTCTGTCTTTTTCCTCGGCGCGCTTGGCGTTGTTGAAGCGGTCGGTGGTGCCTACGAGGTAACCGGTGATTCTGCGGATTCTCTCGAAGCCGACGCCCTCGCCGATTCCGGTCTCGGTGGTAACTATGCTCTTGGTCATTTTCTTTCCCTCCTGTGAAAAGTTTGGTTATGTTAATTATTTTACTCCGTAAAACTTGGGCATGTTGGGGTACTTTTTGCGAAGCTCGGCGAGCTTTTCGTAGCTGACCTCTTCGCCTTCATGTCTGCCGCAGCGCGGGCAGGTGTCGCCGATGACGCCGGTGTAGCCGCAGACGGGATCGCGGTCGACGGGGTGGTTGACGGAGCCGTAGCCGACGCCCTTTTCCTTCATGCAGCGGATGACGGACTCGAACGCGTCGAGGTTCTTGCAGGTGTCGCCGTCAAGCTCGACGTAGCTGATGTGTCCGGCGTTGGTCAGCGCGTGATACGGGGCTTCGAGCGAAATTTTGTCGTATGCGCCGATGTTGTAGTAGACCGGCACGTGGAAGGAGTTGGTGTAATACTCCCTGTCGGTGATGCCCGGCAGCTTGCCGAACTTCTGGCGATCGATGCGGACGAAGCGGCCGCTGAGGCCTTCGGCGGGAGTGGCGAGCAGGGTGAAGTTCAGGCCCTCGGCCTTCGCCTTGTCGTCGCACATCTTGCGCATATGGCCGATGATCTCAAGGCCCAGCTTCTGGCTCTCGGGGCTTTCGCCGTGGTGCTTGCCGGTCAGCGCGACGAGCGTTTCGGCAAGGCCGATGAAGCCGACGCTGAGCGTGCCGTGCTTCAGCACCTCCGCGACGCTGTCGTCGTCGGCGAGCTTCTGAGAGTCGATCCACACGCCCTGCCCCATGAGGAAGGGGTAGTTGCGCGCCTTCTTCGTGCACTGGATGCCGAAGCGGTGGAGCAACTGACGGAAGACGAGCTCCATGCGTCTGTCGAGTATCGAATAGAACTTGTCGATATTGCCGTCGGATTCGAGCGCGATCCTCGGCAGGTTGATTGAGGTGAAGCTCAGGTTGCCTCTGCCGCAGGTGATCTGGCGGCTCGGATCGTGGACGTTGGCGATAACTCTCGTGCGGCAGCCCATGTACGCGACCTCGCAGTTGAAATCGCCGGGCTTATAGTACGCGAGGTTATACGGCGCGTCGAGGAAGGAGAAGTTCGGGAAGAGACGCTTGGCAGAGGTCTTCATCGCGAGCTTGAAGAGGTCGTAGTTGGGATCCTCCTTGTTGTAGCTGACGCCTTCCTTTACCTTGAATATCTGCACCGGGAAGATAGGCGTTTCGCCGTTTCCGAGGCCGGCGTCGGTCGCGAGCAGCAGGTTTTTAATAACCATGCGCGCTTCCGGCGAGGTGTCGGTGCCGTAGTTGACGGAGCTGAAGGGGACCTGAGCGCCGGCGCGGGAGTTCATCGTGTTGAGGTTGTGGATGAACGCCTCCATCGCCTGATAGGTCGCTCTGTCGGTCATTCTCGTCGCGGTCTCGACGGACTTCCTGTGCGCCTTCTCGGCGTTCTCGCGCTTGAAACCCTTGGAGACGATGTAGTCGACGACCTTCGCGCCGAACTCGTCGGTGTTCGCCATTCTGACGTCGTCGCCGACGGCCTTTTTCAGCTCGGCGATGAAGTTATCGGCGTCCTGAAGATCGTCGCCGTCCGCGTAGAAGTAGTACTGGGTCAGCGCCTTGAAGTATTCCTTTTTGAAGGTCTTGGCGACGCCGGGAGCCATGCAGTAGTCGAAGTTCGGCACGCTCTGGCCGCCGTGCATTTCGTTCTGGTTCGCCTGGATGGCGATGCACGCCAGCGCGGAGTAGCTGGAGATGCCGTTGGGCTCGCGCAGGTAGCCGTGGCCGGTGGAGAAACCGCCCTTGAAGAGCTCCAGCAGGTTGATCTGGCAGCAGGTCTCTGTCAGCATATAGAAATCCTTGTCGTGGATATGGATGTCGCCGTGGATGTGCGCGGCCGCGATGTCCTTGGGCAGGATGTAGTTGTCGACGAAGTACTTGCCGCCCTCGGAGCCGTATTTCAGCATCGTGCCCATGGAGGTGTCGGCGTCTATGTTGGCGTTCTCGCGCTTGATGTCGGCGTCAGCCGCGGAGGAGAAGGTCAGTTCCTTATATATATCCATAAGGTCGGACTCAGTCTGGCGGATCTTCGCGTGCTCGGCGCGGTAGAGTATGTACGCCTTCGCGATCTTGGAGTAGCCGTGCTCGATGAGCTTCTCTTCGACGAGGTCCTGCACCTCTTCGACGGTGGGGATGCCCGAGGACGGGATCGCGAGTATGACCTTTTCGGTAAGGTTATCGAGCTCCGCGTCGCTCAGACCGCTGGGGTCGGAAGCGTCCGCCGCCTTCTTGATGGCCTCTCTTATTTTAAGCGCGTCGAACGGAACGATGTCGCCGCTTCTCTTTCTGATTTTCCAAATCATGAACAGCACCCTTTCATTAATAATATTTTATAAAACCCTGGACTCACTATTTTTTTGGGAACGGCCGGCGGGCAGAAATCTCCCCTCGCGGAGCCGTTGTGCTTTATATACTATCATCCTTCGCCGGCTTTGTCAAGTACTTTTTTCAAAAAATCCACAATATCTTGTGTTCGTCTCCCTGTTTTTCAACTAAATATGCTAATTGTTAAAGCTTTGTGATGTTGAAAAATTGTATACCTGAAGGGCAAAAAACAGTTTACAACGCTTGTCAAATGTGGTATAATGATTAAGATTCCGGCGAGGGCGCGCATGTTGAAATCCTGTTGAAAACGCTCTCGACTCCGGGAGAAAATTTTTTGAAAAAGTTGAAAATCCGCCCGTGGCGCAGTTGGATAGCGCATCAGATTCCGATTCTGGGGGTCGGGGGTTCGAATCCCTTCGGGCGGACCAGATACGGTCAATGCGAACTCGTGTTGTTTTTCTGCAGCGGGGTGTTCGGGTTGACGTGCCGGATTGACCGGTAAAAAAAAGAGAGAGTTCCTCGGAGCTCTCTCTTTTTTTCAAAAAATATGCGGCTTTTTCTGCAGACTCAAACACTGTGCTTAACTCTGTCCTTTTGTTCCGCGAATTTTCCGTCGTTGAATCGCTGAAGATCTCCAACGAGGTATCCCGTGATACGACGGATCCTCTCAAACTTCATGCCCCTACCTACACCCGTTTCCGTTTGTGCTGTTTTCATTATGCTGTTTTCCTTTCAAGGTCGTCAATCCTGTGGTTGGCGACTTTAATTTTCTCTTCGTGGAGCTCCAGCCGCTCTTCGATCCGGAACGTGCGCTCGATGACCTCGTTGTGCTTATCTTGCTTTTTCTCGAGCTCATCGATGCGGTATAAGATCAAATTCGTCTGCGCCTTATTCTCGGCGGCGGCCTTTTCGCGCTGTGCAAAAGCTTCCCTATTTGCCTTACGAAGCGACGCCCACGTCGTCAGAACGACGCCGGCAAACGTGAAAATCGCGCCGATAATGGCGACAATGATAGCGTCACTCATTTCACTTCACACCCCCAGCGTAGCGAACAAAGCCGGTTTTCTTCGCAGTAGTGCCGTTGACGGTATAGACCACGAGGTAGCAACCGTCTACGACGCCGAAACACTCGCACACTTCTCTCGGAGCGAGCGATCCTATATGATTCTTCTGCGCCTTGCAGTCCGACGTCGTCTGAAAGACCAGCTCCTTCGTACTGCCGTTAGTCCATGTTTTCACCTCGAAACCTCCTTCATCCGGCCCGGGTGCAGGCTGCGGATTGTAATTTCCGAAGTCGATGCAGTCGCTCGGCTTGACAAGATGCTTGAGATGCTCCTGGTAACCGCACCACTTCGGAGGGAAACCGCGCATATCGATGACTTCAATGTGCAGGTGTCGTCCTTGCGAATTACCCGTGCTGCCTGCAATGCCGACGCGCTGACCGACAAGTACACGCTGGCCGAGTTTGACATCGCGTATCTGAAGGTGAGCGTACAAAATCCAATATCCGTCATCGCGCGCAATTACGACGCAGTTTCCGTAGTCGTCGTAATTGTCGGAGCGGATGACCGTGCCTTCGGCGACAGCGAATAAGCACCAATTCGTTTCGATGCTCTTATTCTTCAGAACGTAATCCTCGCCGTGATGGACGCTGTGGCTCGCGGTCGAGGGGCCGGGCGGGCTGCCATAGTAAGGGAAGCCGCCGGTGCAGCGAACTTCAGCCCTGAATGGACTCGGCATCTTCGCCATCGCCGACCACCTCGCTCTCCTTCGGTACATCAACGATTATCGTCTTGTTCGCCTCGATGCCGGCGACGTCAGACTTGCCCTCTGTGAAAATGTAGAAGCAAATGCTGCCTATTCCGCCGAGAATGCCGACGACCTGTGTTACGATACTATCAGCTATTCCGAACGCCGCACCGAAGCTCGCGACCGCGCCGGCGATCGCCGCCCAAAACTTGCGTGAGGACAGTTTGCGTTTCCAGTCTATCTTACTCATTCGTGGAAATCCTCCCGTTTCGGCTTGATATTATTATCCTTCATAAGTTTAATGCGGTTCTCTGCTTTAGCCTTGGCATAATACCATCCTGTGCCGGTCGCGGTTTCGGCCGCGACCGCGGGGATCAGATAAGCGAGCGGCGAACCGTCCTGCGTGGCCTGAACATACCAGAGCGTGAACCCGATGACAACGACGTTAATAAACGCCGCGACGTACAATATCTTCTTTGAGAATTCCATATGTGCACCTCAATCTTCTACAATAAAGATGTGACCGTAATCCCCCGGGCTTCCGCTTATGGTTATCGTGACATCGCCGTGAACGATGTAATCATACTCTGCGGGGCTATCGTTGCTGACGACCGTCCCGTTTAGATAAACTTTATTGTCGGCTGCAGAGAACCAGGCGTAGCAATGGATTGTATCGCCGTCAGAAACGGAAAACACGGCGTCATCTTCTATGACGGTAGTACCGTATTGCACATACAAGGCCGTCGGACTTGACAAACCATCGAGCACTACAGTGACAGTATGCTGCGTTCCGGAAGAAGGCGTACCGAGATAATACTGCCCGTTGGCATTAACCATCAGGACCTTACCGACATCCGAAGCCGTCGGCGTCGGCACTTTGTTGTTGGCAGTCGCCGCCAGATCATAGGCGGCTTTGACCGCTGAAGGAGTCGCAGCGAGCGTTGTAGAGGTCGAGTTAGTCTCTGAAGAGAGCTTCGTCACACCGTAATACGTTGTCGATGCGATCCCGCCGTCGAGTATGATGAAATTGGTGCCGTCGTAGACGAACCCAACGACTTCGCCGGCGAGCCAGGCATAGCGCACAGAATTAGTCGTTCCTACTGACTTGACCGATTTCGCACCGGCGCTATTGACGTTCAGCGTCGGCGCCCCATTGTATGACTGACCATATGTGAACTTGACGAAGATGATCGCTCCCGTGGCGAGCGTGAAATTCGCGCAGGTAACGGCCTTTGCCTGCGTGGCCGCCGCTGTCGCGCAGGTGCCGTAATAGACGCCTGCGTTACGGTAATCCTTCAACTTGAAGGTGTCATCTTCATATGCGATTTTGCTTACTGCGTACTCCGCCATATAATCACCGCCTTAAGACACTGTGACAGTGCCCTCGTTGCCGGTGAACGTCGGCTGCGAAACCGAACCCGCGGGCGTGTAGCTTCCAGTCGAAGTGATCCCGTCCTTCGCGATGCTGCCGGTGAGTCTTGCGCCCGTACCGGTAAAGCTGGGCTGAGACACCGTTCCCGCCGGAGTAAACGGGCCGACGAGCTCCGCGTGGACGCCTTCGCCGGCAAGTCCGATCACGGCACTGAACTGTGTTTCCTCGCCAGTAAACGTCGGCGCCGAAACAGTGCCCGCGGGAGTAACATCCACGGAGCCCGTTCCGGTCCCAGAAGAAAGGCTCACGGATCCGGAAGGAGTGAAGCTGCCGGTCGACGTCGTAGATCCTCCGGTAAATGTTGCTTTTATACCTGCTGCTGTTCCGGAGAACGAAAGATTGCCCTTTGTCGAGCTTACTCCTGTTACAACTGTTACGTCGGCACCCGCCGTCGGCAGCGTTCCCTGGCTGAAGGAGAACTGCAGTGTTTCGTCCAATACTGAAGTAGTAAGCGTCGGCAGTGTTCCCACTCCGGAGATGGGCTTGACAGTCCCGGTCGTCGGCGTAACCGATTTTACGACCGCGCCGTTGGCGTTGTCCGCGCCCACAGAAACCGAGCCGGCTGGCGTAATAGCCGTGAAACCCGTACCGGTGCCGGTGCTTAGCGACACGGATCCCGCAGACGTTCCGGAGACACTGACATTCCCCGCCGTTCCGCTGAAGGATCCTTTTATGCTTTTAGATGTGCCGGTAAAGGTCGGAGCGGAAACCGTTCCCTCGGGAGTGTAGTTCGGTCCGGTGTCTTGTCCTGCGTATATTTGAACGTCTCCTGTTATCGTTCCGCCCACTTCGACAGTTCCCTGTGTGCCTGTGAACGTCGGCTGCGAAACGCTGCCCTCCGGGGTATACGTCGCAGTTCCGGACGAAGCCTTTGATACAGTGAACGATACAGCCGCATTATTCTTTACGGTGATCGTCGCGTTTGTTCCGGTAAACGTCGGCTTGCTCACTGAGCCGCTTGGAGTAAGCGGTCCGGAAGCGGTATCCTTGAAAGCGAGCGCCTTCAGCGATCCGGTCGAGCCGAACTCTTGCCATTTCGTGCCATTCCAGACGAACTCTTTTTCTCCGTAAATGACGACTGAACCGGCGTCGCTCGCCGTCAAGGTTTTGCTCGCGCCGTCGATCGAGATCGTCGCCGTAGTGCTGCCATCCGAAATAGCGGTGGTCGTGATCCCGATATAGTGCATCGCGCCGGTCAGACTGCTCTGCATATCGGCGATCTGCTGTCTCGCGGTCGCGTCCTTGATGTTGTAAGTGGTCCCGTTTGTGGTTTTTACTTTTGATACATCAGCCATAAAAGCCTCCTCAATTTTTGGTGAATATCAACTCCTCGGGATCCCCCAGAGGAGTTACGTAACACCGTTCTTTATTATTCCAAAACGCCCTCTCCTCGGGCGTGATATGGACGTCGGTATTATTGATGTGTGCAGCGAAAAAATGATCCGAAAACGGCATATCGATCAGATAAGCGTTTCCGTCGCCGATTTTGAAACCGGGTATGTTCCGCCCATCCGCATCCTCTTCGTGATCCGTATAAACGTACAACGTGTTCTCTGCCCCGACGAGCTCAGGTGTGGCGTCCCACCCGGCCGTAGTGTTGAACTGCACAGCTGTAAAAGACAACGTCCCTACCCGCCTTATTCCCAGCGCGTCATAAAACACCTCGCCGCTCGCGACCGA
This sequence comes from Clostridia bacterium, assembly GCA_017438525.1. Taxonomy (NCBI): domain Bacteria; kingdom Bacillati; phylum Bacillota; class Clostridia; species Clostridia bacterium. Next base: position 33,339 of record JAFRVI010000023.1, on the reverse strand, counting down.
AGCCGGCGTCGCGGTAGTATCGGCAGTATTTGTAAGCTCACGGATCCGCGCGATATAATCCTCGGGCCACCCGAGCTTTGCTGCGGTATTAAACTTTTCGCGAAGTTCATCGGCGACGCTCTCGAACTCGCTGCCGAATGCCATATACTCGTCCGCCATTGCGCCGCCTCCTTTTCTTTATCATAACAAGTCGTCTCTGCTTTTTCGCCTCAAAACAGCAAAGAAAAAAGAGGAGGTTTTACCCTCCTCTTTTTCGTACTGTTTGCGCAGTTAATTCCCCTTCGCTATTTTTACAGCTGCCGCTTTTTCTTTATCTGTGTACGTACCGTATTTCCCGTCTTTATTGGGCTCGTCTACGATATCGAGAGCGAGTTTGTAAAGAACGTATTGCGTCGCGGTGAGGTTGTTTTCCTTCGTGACGGCGTAATCCCTCCACTTATCCGACGCAACGACGTCGTAGGCGAGATCGCTTATTTCTATCTTTGCGGTAGCGCTCAATTTGGAGTATATACTGCTCTTCTCGACGCTCTCGACGATACTGTCATACTGTTTATCCTGCGCCGGAGGAAGGTATCGGCTGTCAAGTTCGTCAACTCTGTCGACTTTCTGTTCGGCCTTCATCCTCTGTTCCATCGCGTTCTTGATCTGCGACTCGGTCAACCCATCTTCGATGAGATCTTCGTATATAGTCTTGTATTGCTCCTGGTCGTACTTGTAAGCCTTATAGAGGTTGTCGTAGTGAGCTTTTTTGTGAGCCTCCACGGTCCCCATGACGCGCAGCGTCAAGTATTCTCCGACGTATTTGCCTTGAGTGCGGAACACCTGCCGCAGGGCGGCTTTCAGCGTTTTGTTCAAATTGCCGCTCGGTATACCGAAGATCTCTCCGGTGTCGACAGCCGTCTTCCATAACGCTCTGCCTATCTTTTCCCAGTCGGATGCGTCCTCTGCGTCTGCGACGGCGGCCAGAGCTTCAACCAGCTTATCAATAGTGCTCTGCACATTGTTCAGCGTTTCGACCTCCGGCACCTTCAATCCGTAGGAATAAGTGTCGAACAGTTTATTCCCGGAAATAATGTTCGCCGTATTCTCCACAGTTTCAAGTATCGCACCGCCGAGCGGGAACATTCCGGCGCCGGTCGAGGCAAAATTGAGCCCGAGCCCCTTGAGGAAGGATAAGAGAGTGACGTCGCCGTCCTCATCCTGATACTTCTTTTTGTTGCCCGTGACGAGGAAATCGTTGAGCACCATGATCGCCGATATTGCCAAACCCGACAGTATCTGCGAAACGAACGCTCTTACGACGCGTTTCTTCGCCTCGGTATACTCGCTCCTTGCCTGCTCGTATTCGGCCTTGCCTTGCTCGTCCGTATAGCGGAACTGCTCCGCGTCGTTCAGAGCGTTGCCCTTTGCCCGGAGATTGCCGAGCGCGGTATACAGTATCGTGTAGTTCTTATACGGCTGCGTCTTGAACATATTCAGAGCGCGCCATATCGGGCTGGGATTGCGCAAAGCGTTGGCGCGGTACATAACGTCATAGGTCGGCTGCGTCTCGTTGATGATCTTATCGTATACCTCGGCGACCTTCTGCTTGTATGCTTCCGACCCGACCTCCAGCGTTTTGAAGTTACGGCGGACGTAGAACGCTGCCGCGCGCTTGAGAAGCGGGCCTGTCGTCACGAGGTCTGCGGTCTGATACCATATAAGCCATTTGGGGAGCTTTTTGCCCTGCTTGGCGAGATCCCCGAGTTCCGTGGAAGAATAACCCTTCTTGCGGATCGCATAGGATGCGGTATATTCGTCGATGAAGGACGTATCGATACTGTATCCCGGATTCGCGGCTTTTGCAAGCGAGCGGAAATCGATAACGGGAGCCGCGGCAATGCCGGACGGCATCTGCTTCAGCGCCGTTCCGAGCCCTGCGGCAAGCCTCGCCTGTGCGTAGTTGCCGCGGATCTTATTGAGGGCGCGCTCCGCTTTGCTGTTCTTTCCTCTCGGCTTGCCGACGTATTCGTCAAGCATCTGCTGCACGACGTCGACGGAGTTTTGCCCCCACTTCGCCTTGAGCGTATCCTTCACGCTCGTCCCGAGACGGAACATCGTTTCGTCCGTTCGCGTTACCGGGTTATAGATACTGTCCTTGCCCCACATATTCGCGTTCCATATCTTATTGAAGTTGCTGACGGGGATCGAGTAAGCGACGAAACGCGCGTGATCGTCTATCGCTCTCTTGATCATCATATCCGCGGGGTAGGCGTATATCGGCAGTTTGGAATCCTTGCGTTCCTTGAGCCATCCGGGACTGCCGATATCGGTCGTGCCGTCTATCTGCATCTGCTCAAGCCCGTCGATGGCGGAGCTGCTCGGCATCTTGGTACGTATCATAAAATAGCCCTCGTCAACCATCTTCGGCGGAGTTCCGTACTGCTCCTCGTGGACCTGTGCTATCCCCGGCTGTGCCATTTCGGACTCATACTTCGCCCAGGCGCGGGCGAACTGCAGCTCCTTTGCGGTCATGCCGGCGGTGATCCTTTTTATCTCCTCCGGAGAGAGAAGGACTCTCTTCGAGTTCTTCTCGCTGAACGCGTCGGCGTATTTGCCTTTTCTCAGGAGGTTGAGATCAGGGAATATCGCGCCGCCGGTCTTGATATGGTTGAGGTTATCCGCGTTGAGGCTGTTGAGATAAAGCCAGGTGCGGAGCGCCGGGGTTATCTGCACTTCGATCTCGCCGCCGGGCATACCGTCTCCCCCGACTCCTCTCGCCTTGAAGACGATGGGCTTGCCGGCGTCGCCGCGGAAAAACTTCACGAACTGCTTATCGTTCAGCAGCTCGTCGAAGAGGGCGTTCGCGTCGGTCGTGTACTTATCGTATACACCCTCGGCTTTCGCGAGCTCCTCCGCGCGCTGATAGAGCGGATCGTTATCGTTGAACCCCGTGTAGCGCTGTATCGATGCGATCGGAGACAGCACCTCGGTATTGACAAAGTCGGCGGCGGCTTCTCCCGCGCGGACGAAAGGCCGCAGCATTCTCTTGAAGCCCTCCGCGGGATCGCTTTCGTTCCCCTTCGTGGTCGCTATATCCGTTATGGTATGGTAAGCGAGATCGTGTATCTCGCGCTTTTCCATAACGCCCGCGAGCTTTTTGCTGTTCTCGATCGTTTGCGCGAACTCCATTAGCAGCGCTGTGCGGTCGTATACCTCGTCAAGCTCCATCGAAGCGATATCCGTCTTCTTTCCCGTTATCTCCTGAAGCCTCGCGAGGAGACGCGGCGACGGAGCGTAGTTCGGATCATAATCCGGGCTGTTCTCGTCCGTGAGTGCGGCGATCCTGTTCTTGATATCCTCCGCTGCTGCGAGCTTCTTGCCCGTCAGAGTCTTTGAAAGCGTGTAGATGTCGCCGAAGTGCTGTTCGAGCCATGCTTTGTTCGGGGTCGACAGCTTCTTATTGTTGATGCGGCGGAGCATCTTCAGGAGGCGATCCTGCGCCTCGCGGAGCTCTCTGCCTTCGCGGAGCGCGTCCACCTTCGCGCGTTCCTGCTCCCTTGCGCGTTTATACGCTTTCGCGCGTTCGCGCTCAACGACACGCTGCAGGGGCTTGCTCGCCTCGATCGCAGTCATCAGTTTCTTATCCCAGTAGTTGAGCTTGTTTTCGAGATGCTTCCTTTGTGCAGTGAGCTCTTCGATCCTTGCATCGTCGCGGGTTCCGCTGAAGATCTTTTTGCGCAACTCGGCGCGCACCTCTTTGAGTTCTGCTTCCGTCTCGTTGAGCGTTTTTATCTCATCGCGGTATCTTTCGATAAACTGCGCCTCCGCGCTGTCCTTGGTGACGGTTTCGAGAGCGTTTGCGAGCAGCTCGCGGTTCGAGAAGTTGAGGTCGCCCATCTCGTTCGCCAGCTTGCGGTTCGCCTCGGCGAGCTGCTTCCACAGGTCCGCGTATGCGTCGGCGACGGCAGCCGGTTCATCGTCGTGAAAATATTTTTTAATTTCCTCTTGACTTTTCGCAGAAGGTGTGGTAGTATACTTGTTGGTGGTTGTTGAGGGCCATGACAGGCCCTCCGCCACCATTTTTATTGGGTTAATGTCATAAAGGATTTTTCTTCCGTCTGTTGCGTTCGCGATATTAAGTGTCGCAAGCCAGACGGTTTTGTTTTTATCCTGTATGTATGTCGTCCAGTAATCCCAATCATTTTGCCCGTTATTATCAAGCCAGTCGTGCGCTTTCCTCGACTTTTCCGGTTCACCCTGCTTCGCTGTGAGAAGCAGCTCGTCGGCGAGGACAACGGATTCTTGTTTTGCTTTAAACTTGTTATTCTTACCATAGAGCTCTTTAAGAACCTTTTTCTTTTTGCCGTTTTCGTCTGTGAATCTTTCTCCGTATTCGGCGATGGCGACATCAACAGGTGCACCGTTGCTGTTGTAGGCGAGGAGATGGCTTCCGGCAAGTTCCGTCTTCACATATTCCTTGACCATATCGCTGCGCTCGGCGTCGGTAAGACCTTCGAGTAGAATGGAATCGAGGTATACGCCTATTCCGTAGTCTTTTCCGTCCACGTCAACGATCTTGGATATACTTTGTTTAATCTCCGAAGTGTTCGCTCCTTCGGCCGTGGTAACAGCCCCATTCGCCCTCATCCCGTCAAGCAACGACTTCTCCTGCAGCAAACGCGCGAACTCTACGTATTGTGCCGTGGTGAAATGATCGTCGTAGCTGTTATACTCATAGTTGCTCATACGGTATCCCGCAGCAACATTCTCCGTCCACTCCACAAAGCGCGCGACGAAACGGGCGAATACCTCGGCGCGGTCGTTGGAATAACTGCTGTATGCGTCGTTGACGTCCGTCAGCCCGTCCATAAACACATTGAAGTTATCGACAAACCTTACCCCGTCTTCGCCGTATCTTTCACGGACTATATCCTTATTGACGCCCCTCGTGAGATAATGCCTCGAGTCTTCTCTTCCTCCGACAAGATCACGCGCAAAGCGCGTATCGAGATAGTGCCCCATCTCGTGTGCGACGGTGTTGGGCGCCATATACTTACAAGCTATCGTGTCATATCCGTTATAAACGCCGTTCGTCCTGCCGGAAAAGCCGTGCTTTTTATTCAGCTCCGCCTTTGACTCAAATATGAAGTTGAGTCCTTTGTAGTCGATATGCGTATCGAGCGCGAGCATCACGCGGGCGATGTATTTGCGCTCCGCGCCGTTCGGATCACCGGTAACGCTCTTGACGAGCATATCGATATCCTTCTGCGATATAGACGCCTGATTGACAAAAGAGCTGTTCTCAATGCCGGTCCATCTGTTCTCGAGCGGCACGCCGGCGTTGATGCGTTCACTGATCTCTCTTGCGGAAGCGGAGTAGCGCGTCCAACTGCGCAGCTTCTTATTCAGCTCCGCCTGCGAAATCCCGAGCAGCTCGGCGGCGTTGCGGTTATGCGCGAATAGCACGATATCCGCGCGCGCCTGGATAACCTGCTGTTTATTCGCATTCGTTATACGCTGCTGCGCGAGCTCGAACCTTTCCTTCGCGTTCTCGATCTCTCGCGGCGCGTAGAAGCGATCGTCCTTCAGACCGGTCTCTTTCTTGATGTCGAGCCGCTGTGCCTTTTTCTTTTCCTTTCCCACAAGCGTGCCGGCTTTATAAGCGTCTATGACATCTTCTATCTGGTATTCATCATCAAGGATAGCCGTGTTGCTGTTAATATACTTACGCTGCAGATCGAAGTCGTTCTCAATAATCATTGCGATATCATCGCTGCCGACGTTCTTCAGCCATTCGTCAACGGTCTGGTTGGTGCCCTCATCAGCATACCACTCCTTGATCTCGCCGACGCGGTAAGCTGTCTCGATCATACGCCGCGCTTCAACCATTGTCATAGCGGTATTCGCAGGATTATCAGATTTTTCAGAAACGGTATTGACTTTTTCGGTGTTGTCGGGTATAATATCAGGTGTAAGAGGTACTGCTTCCAGGGCGTAAGTCTGAGTGACGCGCCCCACACCGTTAAGTCGGTGGGCGGTAGCTCTTAATTTATGCGTAATATCGTATATGTGATAAGAACCGTCATTTTTCGCTATTCCGACGTTTATGTATACAGGGAAAGTATTATCGTGATAGCGCACTGAGGCCTCATAGTATCTGAAGTCCCTAAATTTGTTATTGTCAACACTTTTTTCCGTTGCAACAAGCTTCGCGTGCTCGACAAGTCGTTTAATCTCTGATATCGCCCTTCTCTTTTTATCCCCCGCTTTGTGCGCAATATGCTGCGCGTCTTTTCTGTCGACAATCGCATTATTGCCATCGCTTAATACAACATCAATGCCGCTGAGTTCTTCGAGTATATAATCACGTATCGCGTTATACTTTTCAGAGCCACTTTTCCCCGCAATTCTCTTCGCGAGTTCGGTATCGTCCGAAAGATCAATAACCCCATCGTCAGCAGCCCTGTCCTCGACAAGGCTGCTTTTCATTTCAGCATCGGCGCGGCCGGCAAGAACGGCCGCACGCTCCATTTCAAACGCCGCGTCCGTATCGTTTCCGTATACCTCGAGCGCCGCCTGCATCAGCTCGCGCGAAATGGAGTCAAGTCCCGTATTGTTTTTGCCGGCGTTATAAAACGCCGTGAATGTCTCCGCGAGCGTGCCGAGCTCTCCCTTCGTAAGCTCCGGATCAAAAACGTCCGCGAACGCCTTCTGCCCGTTCTCGCCGAAGTCGCGCCCGATGATCTCCCAGCTCTTCGCGCTCTCGGTGCGCGCCGCTGCCTCCTGCTCGTTTCTCGCAGGAGGCGTTATTTGCGCGTTTCTCGCGTTTATTTCTGCGGACGGCAAAACTCCTTCCGCCTGCGCTTGCGCGGGCGAAAGGTCTATTGCAATTTGCGCGGCGGCATTCTGCGCAGGGTGCTGCTCGGTAGTGGTGAGAGCAGACACGGATTCCGAGGCGGCAGCAGCGGCGCCCGGTATATATTCGCTGTTGATCTCCGCTGCTTCCGTTGCCCCGATCGCGCCGTCATTGATCCCGCTCTCCATAGAATACGCCACCAGATCAGTGATCGGAGCAACAGCTGAAGCTTCGGGCAGACCGGTCATATACGCTTCAGAAGCTCCATAAGTTCCGATTTTGACATATTCGCCGAGGGTTTCCTGAAGCGCAACGAGATAATAATCTGTGACAGCGAGATCGTTCAACGTGTTCGGATCTGACGCGATGAAGTTTTCTACCAGTCCCCTGCGCAGTCTTTCTATTTCCAGAACGAGTTTCGATGCCGCTTCGGATAGATCATAGCCACGGGCTTCGGTATTCGCGGCAGCCCCCTTAAATGAATCTATACTTTTGTTGATTTCCGCTATTTTCCCTTCAATACTGCGTGCATATTCACGCTGACCGGCAGAAAAGCTGTGTGCGGAAATAAAGGAATGCAAAAGAGATGTAACAAAACCGAAAATAAGCTGACGCGCCATCTCCTCTTCGCTCTGCTTCTCATCGGCAACCGCCGCGTTCGCGGCTATATACGCACCGGTTCCTGCAAGCCCTGATGCCATATTTCTGGTAAAGATATAAAACGGTGTTTGCGGGTTCTTTACCGATGCCACGAGTGGCATTCTGTTTCCGCCGTACAAAACATCATAGGCATTATCAGGAACGGCCGTGGTATAGTTCACCCCGGCTTTTGTTCCTATCTCACTTTTCAGTTTCCCTGTCAGAGCTTTGTCGAACCGCAAGCTGACGAGCCCGCTGGCGAGCGCTGACGCCGCGCCCGTTACTTCAGCCTCGCCTATCCTTTTGCCGTATTCTCCAAGCGAAATATCGCCTGTAACATATCCTCCGAGGTTTTGAACGGCGCTCATTCCTCCGAGCGCCATAGCGCCACTAAGAGCCGACGTAGCGAGACGGAGTCCACTGCTTGCCGCAGGTATGTTAAGAAGAGAACCCGCCGCGCCTCCTATGCTTCCCGCTGCGCCGCCGCTAACATATGCCAGGGCTGTATAAAGCGCAACAGATCCCGCTGTGCTCGATATTTCCGCAGCGGTCGGAGATAAAGCGGCAGCCTTCGCGAACGCTCTGTCGCTCTGTTCTTTGACGTCGCTGTTTATAAGCGTCGCTACGCTCTCCGCCCCGATCCCTTTTGAAAGGCCGAGCATTATCGCCTCCGCAGTCGGATGTGTCACGGTGCGAATATCCGCAGCAATCCTTCCCCAACCGTCGCCGGCCTTCAGCAGATCCTCATCCGCGCTGAAGAAATTGTTAAAGAGGACGTCGTACATATCCTCTGCTTCTTTTTCCCATTTTTTGTTAGAGGAAGGATCTATGCAGGTAAGAGCTATCGCCCTCGCCTTATATCGCATTATGTTTTCCTTTGTGTAACCCTCCGCTGGCGCGGAGGTGTTTTTGAGTACAGCGAGCGCATAATCGGGAGTCCATCTGTAGATAGCTTTCGGTCCGTATCCATAACGGTCTCCCACACCTGTATCGCGTATTTGTCCGTCGATATACTTTACGATTTCATCTTGATTTGAGCCATCGCTGGAGGTAAGCATCTTTTTGAGATCGCTGTTTTGGTACGTTGCGAAAATACCGCGCGCCTCATCCTCCGTAAGATTAAACCGCTTGGAATCGTAAATAAAGCTGTTTATATCAGCCCTGTCTGTACGCGAAAGCATTTCGTACGCCTGTCTGTACGCGCCTTTCCTGTTTTCTGCAGCATAATTTCGCAACTCATCTTCTGATATGTTTGTCTTTTTTGCAAGAGCGGTATAATCAACGTCAGTAGCTCCTGCGACATATGAGCCGAATTCATTTCTTCCGCCGAGAGCTTTCCTTATTTCTTTCTCGCGCTGATTAGCCACTTCTTGCGCTTGAGCAACGAGTTTATCTGCCGGATTAGGTATCTTCGGCATACCGATCGGCGCCTCCGGGAGTGTGGTATACCCGCGCAGCTTGTCCGAAGTATCGCTGTACGCCTTTGCTTTTTCTGCTTCGCGCGCGATCCTCTCAAGCGCCGTGACCGTCGGCACTACCTCTTTTTCGTAAAACTCGCCCACGTTCAGCGGCATAAAAGGCGTAGCGGGGGTAGCAGAAGAAACGGGAGCTGTTCCAGTCCCGTTTCTGCTTCTGCTCTTCTGTATGATCTCATCGAACGTCGCGCCGCCGGAGTTTGAACTCTCGCTCTGGTTTTCGCGGCTCTTACGGATGATTTCGTCAAAAGTTGCCATATGATACTCCTTTATTACATCAGGTATTAACGTGCATCAAAGATGCACGTTAATGAGCTTCTTGAGATAATCGTCGGCTCTGGCGCCGTAAACTTCCCTGAAGCGGCTCACGCCGAATTTTTGAAGGAATTGTGCCGGACTATTCTTGAGAAAGCGCTCTTCGTCCGTCAGCACTACCGCCGCTTCCTCAACGAGATCGAGATAGCCGGCGATCTCGGCGACTTCCGTTTCCGTCAGAACGCCTTGATTATAATAATCGGCGAGCTTGTCCTGTTTGGCGGTATCATTGCCCTTCATCTTCGAGACTTCGTCGAGGATGGTCCACTTATCCTTCGCCGTATCTTTCTTCGAGGAACTGCTGCCGCCTCCGCCGCCGCTGTTCGAGTTCTTCGCCTTTGCCGCAGCCGCCTGCTGCGCGAGGGTAAATATCTGCTTATAAGCGTTTGCGCGGTCCCTCGTCATCCCCGCGGCGCGGAGTTCGTCGTCCGTGGGTGTGTATCCGCCGTTCTCGATCAGATCAGCGAGGTATTTATACTGCTGTTCCTCTTCCGCCTTCGCCGTCGAATAGAGCCCCTGCGCGTCGCTGTACTGATCACGCCAGCGGCTGTAACCGAGCGCCTCCTGCTGCATCCTGTTACCGTACTCTGTCGCAAGATCGCTCTGTTCATCACGATATCGTGAATATGCTATCTGTTCGAGCTGCGGGATGATACTATCCAGATCCGCCATATACCGCTGATACTGCTGCTGTGCGACTGCGGCGGCGTAGGAGGAAGCGAGCCCGCCTGTTCTTGAGGCGACCTGACCGAGCGTGTCTTCCATCGCTCTGCGCCCGTTGCGCTCATACTGTGCCGCATACGCCTGGTATTTCGGATCATTTTTCGCGTCATAATTGAACGGACCGAGCGCGTCCTTTTGCGAGAGGTATTCCCGGTATATCGCCTCGGGGTCGCCCGTGTAAGGCGTAAGCTGCGGCGCGATCGCCGCCAGCTTCTGCTGCAGCTCGTCACTCTGCGATTTATACGTTGCGGCGGCCGGCTGCGCCGAGGAGGAAGACGGCGCAGCTCCTGCCGTCGCAGGCGAACTCGCCGCCGCCGGCTGTGCGGCCGGTCTCGTCAAGCCGCTGTACTGATTCATTGCCGAAACAAGCTGCGCGTTCTGCGTAGCTGTGCCCTGGTATTCTGCGGCGCTGCCAAGTCCGAGCTCCTCCCAGGTGCGGCGTCGGTCGGCAAAAGTACCGCTGCCGCCGTAATACTTATGCACGTCCATCGCGCTGTTCATATTGTAAGCCATATCCCTTCACCTCTTAAAAGCTGTATTGATTTGCCGGCGGCACGGCTTGTGCAGCCCACTCGCCGCCTGCGTTTACCCTCAAGAACTTTCCGGAGTCGGCGCTCGTCACGTCCGGCAGCTCCTTACGTGCTTCGAGAATGGTTATCCGGCTCTCGTCTGCGGAGATCTTCATCTCCGCGTTTTTTATCCGCTGCTCAAGCCCGACGCTTACGCCTCCGCCTATGCTCCGGATCGCAAAGTCGGAACGTTCGCATACGTACCTCAGGTAGCTTTCGAGCTGCCGTATCGCTTCCCTGGTGTCTCTGGTATCAACGGGGTTCAGTGCCTCCGGATAGACGTCGGCCATTATCTCTCACTCCCTATCCTATAAAGCCGCTCCAGACCCAGCACCGTGAACGGTCCCTCTCCGGAGAGCTTTAACTCGAACTTATCGCACGTTTTTATCGGAACGACCATAGTGTGCACACCGCTCGCGGCACCGACGATCCTGCCTGCTTCCGTCCATCTGCCGCTGTCCTGACGGACCGAAGCGACGAGGAAGCTCCCTGCAGGCAGCTCCGCACGTATATGTATCTTCCCGTATCGTTTCTTGGTGAAAACCGCACGCGCCGCGCCGTAGTTTCCGGTCGTCGTTTCGAAGAACGGCGCGAACGTCAGCGACCACGGCGTGTCGCCGTCTATCTGCCCGCTGCCGTTGACCTTGCGTACAAAGCCGCCTATAATAGCATAAAGATCGACGCCGTCACGGGCAAAGTCGATAACGCGTGAGTTGTCCTCGCGTACCCAGAGTCCCGTCTTCAGAGAAAAAGCCCACATATTCCACTCGCCCGCCGTCCTTGCGGATAGGTAGTAGTTCTCCCCGTCGCTCCCCGCGACCGCGTCATCAAACGCCGTCTCACCCAGCGCCTCGCTGATGAGTCGCGCGGAACCCCCGGAATACGCGTACACCCCGTGCAGGCCGACGTAGAAGAGCGTATCGTTGACGTTCGTGATGCTCTTGTAGCATCCGTCCTTAACGCCTTCCATTGTATAGGTGTATATCTGATACTCCGTAGGATTGCTTCCAAGGACCTTGTGCAGCCGCTCCTCTTTCCAGAAAAGGACGGAGGATGAATACGCCGCGCAGCCGGTAAAAGCGTCGTCTGTGCCGACGGGGATGACGTAGGAGTCGGTAGTGAGGCCGGAATAGGTATAGAAGTTCGTCGGATCGCCGAGTGCTGACGCCCATATGGTCTGCGTCGCGCTGGAGCAGCCCCAGAGGCGGTTCTCGCTCGCGCAGATGTAGTCCATATCGGGAATATCGCGGTCGAGCGTCATATCCGTCTCGCTGCCGCTCTCGAGGACGAGCGAGGTATAGGCGTCGTCGAAGGTGATGACGTTGCCTGCCACGGAGTATATACGCAGGTAGATGTTGTTGTCGGTATTCACGCAGCCGCTGACAAGGATGACGTCGTTGAGTTTGAAGCCGCTGACGTCGCCGCTTGTAACGGTCAGCGTGTTGGCGTCCGCGTCGAAAGTTCCGGCGACGCCCGTGACCTTGTGTCCGAGCGGGCGCAGCGTCCTCGTCTGCTCGCTCATATCGATATAGACCTTGTCCGGCCATATGACGAGCTTGGTGTTGACGACGGCGAACTGCTTCGGCTGCGTGGTAAGTAAAATACCGCCGCTCCGCACGACCTCATCTCCGATCTTTATCCGTACCTCGCTCGTCAGCGGATTGCCGCGTTCGACGACCACGAGGTCGTCCCACTCGGTCAGAGAGAACGCCACGTTGTAACCCTCAACGAGTTCCCTTGCGTTACGGCTTGTGATATACGGATAGCGCCTCGAGGAGATGTTTTCGGACTCAACAATGCTCCCCGCGGAATAGTTATCCGTCAGATCCAATCCTCGGAACTGCAGGATCTGACTTTCTTTCTGCTGCGTCTGATACGGCAGCTTCGGCAAATATCTCAATCCCAAAGCCCCCTTATCCTCTTTACGTCGGGCGGAGTATGACCGCGCCTCCACCACGCGCAGGCGGCGACGAACGCGTTGTTGGCGACCGTCATATCGTTGGCATAAAGCGACGTATCCTCGTTCGCCTGGTCGATCATCGCGCAGAGGCGGTAAACGTAAATATATTCGTGCGGCGCCGGCATAAGCAGCTCCGTATCCTTCGGATAGTCAAAAACCGGCATTTCGGCGCCGATCATTTCGGCAACTTCGCATTCAAGCTCTCTCACCCATTGCGCCTTAAACTCATCCCGGATCGTATTCGGCCGCAGCTCGTTCGCTTTCGCTATAGCGTCAAGTAGTTTCATAGGCGCCTCCTTACTGCATCGTTATCGAGATAAGCCCATACGAACCCGGACTCCCGGTCGCGGTTATTCTCGCGTTGGCAGTTACCTTCAGTAAGTATTCCGCCGGCCCTTCCGAAGGATAGCCGCCCGCCACGATATCGCCGTTAAGCTTTACGGTGTTATTATCCGCAGAGTAACTTACATAGCACTTGAGCGTTTCACCATCGAGAACGGTCACGACCTCGCTTGAGTCTGCGCCGTGGTGCTTTGTCCCGTCAGGTTCCTCAATATAAATCGCTGACGGGCTGTAATTCTCGTCAATATCGATATTCACCGTATGATTCACACCGGACGAAAGGAAGTATTCACCCTGCGCGTTAACCATCAAACTCTTCCCGGCGTCTGCTGCCGTCGGCGCCGGCAAGCCGGGCACCGTCGGAAAATCGGTAATCTGTGAAACGGTATGCGTATGCGACGCTGCGGCAAAATCCGCTATCGCTTTTCCGCTGTCGGTGAGGTTGCCGTTGCTGTTGAGCCCCGCAAGATGACCGCTTACAGCACCGGATACCTTGTCAGCCTTGCGCGTGATGCCGCTCGTGAAATCAGTGATCTGCGAAACGGTATGCGTATGCGTGACCGGAACGGCCTTCGCCTCCCACAGATCGTCGTACGGACACCAGTAGATCTGTCCGTTGCCGGTGACATAAATATTGCCCATTTTCAGTTTTGCGTCAGTCACGTCGTTCCAGGCGTAGCCGCTGCCGTCGGTATAAGTGGAGAAATAGAGCTTACCCTCGCTCGGCGCGAACCAGTACTCGTTCTCGTCATAATTCGTCGGCATTTCATCCTGAATGTAGTCGATCGGGAGAATGACCTCCGCCTTCTCGCTCGCGTCGATCGCTGCAGCTTCGGCGGCGGCCTGCGCCGTCTCAGCGGCCGTCTTGGCGGAAACAGCCGCGTCCTTTGCGCTCACCGCGTCATTTTTCGCAGCGACAGCTGCGTCCTTTGCGCTTACTGCGTCATTTTTCGCAGCGACAGCTGCGTCCTTTGCGCTCTCGGAAGCCGTCTGAGCCGCTTCCGCTCTGCTTTTCGCGGTAAGCGCCGCTTCTTTGCTGTTGAACGCCTGCGTTGCATAGTTTAACGCCTGCGTTGCGCTGATCTGGGCGTCGCTTTTCGCACTAACGGCGGTGTTTTTCGCGCTTACAGCCATATCCTTCGCAGCTTCGGCGGCGGCCTGCGCCGTCTCAGCGGCCGTCTTCGCGCTCAGCGCCGCCTCTTTATAGTTGAGCGCTTGTGTTGAGCTCTGCCGCGCGTTTGTTTCCGCGCTTTGCGCGGCGAGTTTCGCCGCTACAGCCGTATCCTTCGCCTCGATTGCGTCGTTTTTCGCGGCGACCGCGTCTTCCTTCGCGTTCACGGCAACGTCTTTCGCCGCTTCCGCGTCATCCCTGGCGGCAACGGCCTCGTTCCTCGCGTTTCGCGTGATATAAAGCTCCGCAAGGAGCTGCTCGACGACCGTACTGTCAAGCTCGTCGTCGGTCACTACGGAATAATCTGCCGGAAGGACGCGCAAAAAACAGTTCACGGTGCGTCTGATTCGCGCCGTCACCGTCTGTTTGTATCCGACTTCGATCACCGCTCCGCTCGCCGGCGCGACGGCGAAAGTCAACGTACCGGTAGTATACTCATACGCCCACTGAGTCGGAGCAAGCTCCGCGCCGCCCACCGTTACACCGGTCAGCACAACGGGCATCGTATCGATAACGAACTGCTTCCCGCTGCCGTCTCCGGTGAAAGAGGCGGTGCCGTCGGTTCCCGGCTCCTGCTCGTACTCTGTCAGCACGAGCGAGAGATCGCCCTCGTATTTTTTTGCTCCCACCGGGATCGGTATAAGATATGCGTTGTCCTCGCCGTCCAGCATACTCGGCAGGAGCAGCACCGTCGAGGCGGTCTCGCCCCTGGCGTCGGTAAAGGTGGCGATAAGAGATTTTATCTCGCCTTCCCCGACTGCCCAATCCCCCTCCAGGACCGCGCGTATGATGACGTCGTTGAAGCTGCTCTGCGCTCCGGCGACGTGGTTGTCTGCACTGATATAAGAACCGCTTACTTTCGCGGGAATTATCACGCTCATAATATAATTCTCCTTCCTTGTCTGAAACAGCGCGGCACCGGCCGGAGGAAAGCCGGTCGATGCTGCGCCGTGTCACAGCGATATTTCGGTATCGCGGGTATTCTGTTTTATTCCCCTATGACCTGCTGTTTGCCGGAGTAGTAGGTTATGACTGCTGCGGCAGCCTTTTTCTGTGCAAGACTACGCTCGACTTCGAGTGCGATATAACGCGGCACAGTCACCCTGACTCCGCGCTGGATCCTGAACCTCTTGCCGTTGACCGCGACGAAGACGTCGTCCTTGTAGCGGTCCTCATCCTTAAAAAGCTCGATCTCCACGGGCTCGTTGAAATACCTTTCCTGTTCAACTTTCGTTGTTTCCTGTTCGGCGTTCTTCTTTTCGGTAGCCATAAAATATCCTCCTTATTTTTACGTCGGGGCTGCCGATGTGACAGCCCCGACATTATGACGGGATTACTTGTCGTCCTCGTCGTAGGTGCTGGTGGATTCGATCCTGCAGAGATACTCGTCGACGAGGATCACTGCGGTCTTGATCGCCTTCCAGCCCGCGGTGGCGCGCTGGTTGAGCGGATCCTCACCGGCGCCGAGCTGCTTAACGATGTGCTGCAGGCCGCCGCCTTCGATCTCGGTAACGCCGTAAGCGTTCTCGCCGATGATCAGAGTGGAATAGACCGCTCTGCCGGCGGCACCGCCTTCTGCGGGATAGATGACGGTGTTGTCCGCGATGGCGGGCAGATTGGCGGATCCGGAAACGGTGATAACCGTCGGGGTATTGCTCGCGACGGTGTAGATCTTACCGTCGACAAGGATCTGCCTGCCCTTGAGCGCGTTCGAGGCGACGGTGCCGCCGTCGAAGGTGATCGTCTTCTGCGTGTTCGCGGTGACCGCGCCGTTGACAGCAAGGTTTCTGGTCTCGCCGGCAAGGTTCTTGCCCTTGAAGATCTTCGCCTCGGTCGTCTCGACGAAGCGGACGCCGCCGATCTCGCCGATCTCGTCGGTGTAGATGTTGGTCGTGTCCTTGTACTGGTGCGGATACTTCCAGTCGGGATCGTTCATAAGATCGAAGGCGACGTCGGGATGGATGATACCAACGTACCGGCCGTCGATCTTGGGCGCGTTCATTACCTTCAGCGCACGGACGGCCTTGCGGACGTCGACGACGGTGATGTAGTTGTTGCCGGAACCGGCGCCGCCCACGAGCGCGGAACGGTCAAGTCCGCCGCCGGCGTAAACGACCTGCGTACCGCCGTTGACGACCTCTCTGGTGATTGTGTCGAGCGTTCTGCCGGCCTGGGAAGCGAGGAGCTTCGTGGCTTCCACGAGGTTCTTGTCGATCGCGGTCAGCAGCAGTACGTCGGAAAGCGCGATGTAACCGCCGTACTGATGCACCTCGGAGGTGATTACGCTCACGGAGAGCTTCTGGCCGTCGGGAGTAACGCCCTCGGTCAGAGGCGTGGTCAGCTTCGGAAGGGTGCTGTACTTACGGAACTCCACCTGCTTGCCGTTGTTGGCGGGGATGGGGCGCTTCTGTCCGAACTGA
Source organism: Clostridia bacterium (assembly GCA_017438525.1). Lineage (NCBI taxonomy): Bacteria > Bacillati > Bacillota > Clostridia > Clostridia bacterium. Next base: position 16,887 of record JAFRVI010000023.1, on the reverse strand, counting down.
TCGTGCACGAGCAGGGGCTCGGCGAGATCGATCAGATAAGCGGAGTAATAGGTCTTCATTTCGCTGGAAAGTTCAGCGTCGGAAGACCTGTTGACGTTGTAGTCGGCAGCGGCGGATGCGCCGGTATTGACGTTCACCGCATAGCTGTCGAAGAGGTTGAGAATGGTCTTGAAAATCATAACTTTGTCCTTTCCGCGTGCGCGGTCAGAACTCTATATGTTCTCCGCGCATCGCTTTCAGGGCGATTGTCGCCCTATCTTCTTTTGTTAGTTTATTGACGTCGCTTTTGACGACAAATGCGCTTCTCGGAGCCGCGCCGTTCTCGGCGGGCCTCGCGCCCTTAGCGCGAACGCTGTCGACAACGGCCTTTTCCGTGAGCGCGGCGGTCTGCCTCGTGGCGTCCGCCATCAAGCGGTCCATATTGATCACGCGGTATGCGTGCTCCATAGAAACTCCGGCTTTGAGCAGCCGAGTGAACGGCGTTTCACCGCCCGGTTCCTGCGGGAGCAGAGCGTTGAGGTCGAAGTCCGGATAATGTGCCTTCACCGTTTCGGCGTCGGCGACCCACTGCCTGACCTGAGAGTCCACGCGCTCCTTCTCCTCGCGCTGTGCCTGCTCGGCGGCAAGCCGAGCGTTATCGCGCTTCAGCTTTTCCATTGCCGCATACTGTTCGACGGTCATTCCCGCCTCGTATGCCGCCTGCTCATAATAAGAGGTGTCGTTCTCGATCGCACTGAGCACGGCGTCCGCGTCGGCGGCCTTGAGATTATAACGCCTCGCAACTGCGTCGATGACGCTCTGCTGCTTGGCTACCTTTTCCTCAAGACTTTTTGTTTCTTTGAACCGCTTGTTGATTATCCGCTGCGTATCCTCGGTATAAAACTCCTTGTATTCAGCGGAATTGATGAGATCGTTATACGCCTTGCGGCGCTCTTCCGGCGTCGCCTGCTTTTCTTCGGTCTCACCCTGCACGTTCGTCTCCGGAGCAGCCTCCGGCTGCTTGCCGTAAACGACCTGCACCTTTTCATCCTGCGCGGCGGCCGCAGGTGTGTTGCCTTCGCCCGATGCAGCCGTACCCGCTCCGTCTCCGGCGCCGTCGAACAGACGCAGGTCAGCTTCGTAAATACCGGTCATAAAAACCTCCTGAATATCGCGGGATAGTCGCTCCCGTGTGCCTTACTCTTAAATCTTATCAGGCGCTCTTTCTCTTTTCGCCTCAAAAACAGCTATATTTCCGCATTTCTCACGCTGATATATCGGCCGTGTCCCGCCTCTATTTGTTTCAGACCGATCACGGCCATATCAAAAGCGGCCTCTGCCTCGCTTCCGCCGCGGAAGGTAACGAGCGCGTCTCCGGATTCGAGCTCCGTGCGCACGTCGGCCTCCGCGTAATTCTCCGCCCAGCCGGCGAGCGCGTAGACAATCGCGCTCACGCCGGCGCAGACCTCCTCGCTGCCCGTCGCGTGTCCCCTGACGGCAAGGGTAAACAGATCGCCGTCCTTCTCCGCGTAAACGTCGATCATATCAGAGCCCTCCCGGGTTTGCGCCGTTTCCGGAAACGTTCATATCCGGGGCGCTGCGTTTTGCGAGACGCTGGCCGTAGCCCGTCATCGGCGTCTGCGCCTTCATAACCGCTGCTCCCAAGCCGTCCGCGCTGTCGCCCGAGGAGCTTTGTACGGGAGCCATTACCCCCGTCGCCGCAGGAGGAGCGTTTTCGCCGCCTATCCCGAGCAGTGCCGCCATCTGCTGAAGCTGAGCCGCCTGCTGCTCGCACAGCTTCAGCAACGTATCGCCCTGGCGTATGTACTCCCGGATCTTATCGATCCCCTCGAAGTCCATCATATCTATCGCGCCGAGCGCCTCCTGCGCGTGTTCCGGCGCGAAGAAACCCATCTGATAGAGCTCCTTCGCGCGCTCGTTCATCTCCATACGGGAAAACGGGCTCGTTTTTTGCGCCTTTATCTTCAGATCGAAGACCGGCTTGCGATACAGCTGCTCGCCGGTCCCGCTGATAACGACCTGATCTCGCAGCTTCGCGTTGTTGACGTCGACGAATTCATACGCGCCGTCCTCGCCGGTGATGCGGAAGCCGCGGCTCTCGTCGTAAAACTGCCTGATTAGCTCGATAACGAGCGCGGAAACGTCGGTGAACGCCCTGTACGATGCGGCGATCATATCGCGGCTGACCTTGTTGCCGGCTTCCTGGAGCGCGGCGATCGCGGCAGCGGCGGTGACGCCTCCGGACTGCCCGCCCGAATTGACGTCGCGATTCGCCGTCGTGTCCTTCATCTCTTCGATCTTGCCCTGCATCACGTTGTAATAGATCGGAGCGATCGGCGTGGTGCGTATCTCGCGTATCCTCTCCTCGCCGAGCTCGCCCTCTACCCTGACGAGCGGACGGCTCCAGTCGAGGAACTCCGCATCATCGATCGCGGTGTTGCTGGACACGAAAAACCGTTTCTTCGTATCCATCATCGCCGCTTCCATAATATTTGCGGAAAGCTTGTCGATATAGATCTGCGGATCCTTGCTGATCGCAACATAGCCGAAGCCGACGGGCGTCCCCTTCTCCGGGAACATCACGTCGAAGACGACGGGGTATTTGCCGTGGTTATAATACCCGTCGTCACGGTATTCGTCGGTATTCTCGCTGGCGTAAAGCAGCTCGTCGGCGACGAACTTTACGTACTGCAGCACGGTGCGCCCGTCCGGACGCTTCACCTTGTAATACCAGTCCACGACAACGGACTTATCGCTCGTATCCACATTGTCGTCATAGATATACTTCGTCACGTCGATTGCGTCCCCGAGGCTCTTCCCTTCCAGTTGCGGATACATCTCGGTAAGCACGTCGTTGTCGACCAGCTGCGTGATGAAAAGGTTGCGACTTTCCTGGATATCGGTTATCCCGGGCTCCCAGAAGATATTCAGCAGGTCTATCTGCCGGATATCGACATCGCCGAGCCCGTTCTCCTTGCGCGGATCCCAGAATACGCCGTAAACGGCGGTCCCGTGCTTGAGCTTCTCCCACCAGCCGCGGTCATAGGTCTGTTCGAAGCTGTTGTACTCCATAATGACCGGCAGGACCTCCGAGAGCATCTTTGCGCTCTCCTCGTCGCTGCGCTCGCGCGGCAGCACGATCGGCTCGGGGTAATTATCCATAGCGTCGGCGTGCTTGTTCAGAATACCGTTGAAGAGCCACGCGCTCGTCGGCTCGACGCGCGGTTCCTTATTATCCGACTTCTTGCCGCCGCCGATCGCCTGCCAGTGACGGAGCTCCCACCACATCTCATCCTGCACAACGCGCGTCTCGAGCGCACTCTTGCCGGATTTGTACCTGCGCAGGATCTCGCACGCCTTGTCGAGCTCCTCCTTACCGATGATCTGCTGCATCCCGCCGGTGAGCATCGCGGCGGACTGCTCCTCCGTCAGCTCCGGCACCGGCTGCCTTTCAAGCTCTGAAGCTTCCGCCGGTCTTTTTCCGTAAAATACATCTGCCATAATAACCTCCGTTATTAGTAGTTGTTAGCAGTTAATCTGCATATTCCGCAAATAGATGCACGTTAATATCTGATATACCAGTCGTACCTCCCGGGCTGCGCATCGTCCGTTGAAAGCGGATCGTAACGCTTCGCCGGCGGCTCCGTGCGCTTCGGCGGCGCGATCGGGTTCTTCATACAGACGTAGCGCAGCTCGTCGTAGATGTGGTCCTCGCCGTCCGTATCGATATCCTCGACGTTACTTTCGTCATACACGAGTGCCGGAACTGTACGGATAAAGTGCTTGCACGTGCTGAAAACGTAAAGCATCGGAACTCCCGCCTCATCGAACGCGAGCCGGTGATGGATCTGCATCTTCCCGTCGATCCTGGCGTGATCGCCGCGCTCGAAATAAACGCGCTCGCGCTCCATCAGCGCGCCGATACTCTCGGTGCCGTCGCTGCCCCAGATCGCCGGATCGCCCACGCGGTGGATCTTCCGCCCCTTGAGGTTCGGATCCTCGCGTTCGATCTCCTTGATCTTCCGCGCGAGCTCCGTCGGCTCCCACTTGACGCCGACGTTGGGCGCGCCGGTGCAGCCGTAAAGCTCGCGTATGCGGTAAAGACGCCGCGAATGATCCACGGCGTACCACCCGACGGAAAACGGCCGCGAGTAACCCCAGTCGAAGCCGCACCATACCCCCCAGTCTCCCGGGATCTCAAAGGGCGAAATAACGTGCGTGTTGCGCCGCGTTTTGTACTCCGAGGGTACATTGCGCCACTCGGTGAAGACCTGCCCCGAAAAAGTGTCCCAGTCGCCGTAAAGGAGCGCCTGTCTCTCCGCCGCCGGCAGGGACGCCAGCCGCTGCACGTAGAGCGGATCGTTCTGCAGCAGCGCGGGATTATCGAAGACCGTCGAGGGGACGAAAACGCGGCTCTGGCGCGCGGTATGCTCGTTCCCCTCCGGATCCGTCCAGCTCTGCTCCTCCCAGATCGTCGTCATCGGCGGCGCCGGCGTGATGAAACGCTCCTTGACCCAGCCGTGCCCGACTCCGCCTGGGTTGGCGGTCGCCCTGATGTAGCACTCCGTCCCGGGCCCGTTCGGTCGGCAGCGGGAAAAGAGGTAGCTGTACTCCTCATAAGTAAAGTGCGTCAGCTCGTCGAAGGCGATGAAGTCATAGGCCTGGCCCTGATACTTAACGCGGTCCTTCGTGTACTGCATCGCGCCGAAGACGATCTTCGCGCCGCTCGGAAAGGTCCAGGTATGGCTGGACCCGTTATACTTCGCCGCCGGAAAAAGCGCCGTGTAGTATTTTTGAGATTTATCTATCAGCTCGGAGAGCTGCGGATAGGTCTTGCGGAGGATCAGCGCCTTATAATGCGGTATATGCACCTGGCGCAGCGCCTCGATGACGAGCGCGTCGCTCTTGCCGCCTCCGGCAGCTCCTCCGTAGAGCGCTTCGAACTCTCCGCGCTGCATAAACGCCGTCTGCCTCGGCTGCGGCGTCCACACGGTCGCGCCTTCTCCCCGGGAGGAATCATTCATTATCCTCATCCTCCACCGGCACCCGCGCGGGAATAACGACCACCCTGCCCTCGAGCTCTTCGCCGTCGGCTGCGCCTCTGATCTCGCACACGCGCTTGCACTTCTCCAGCGCCGTGGCGTAGGCGGAAGCGTCGGTAGCGCACAGCCGCTCCGCGGCCTCGATCTGAGCCGCGATCTTGCGGATCAGTACGTCGGCGGCGTCATATATCCTGTCCGCGCGCTCCTTGTCCCGCTCGGCAGCGGCGGCGATGATCTTCCCCGTCGCCTTCCGGCGGCGCTCCTCTCGCGCCTGCGTCCATTTTTCCCGGGCCATATGCGCCTTGACGGCGCTCCCTGATATTCCGTACTTCTCCGCGAGCCTTCGGTAGCTCGTGTTACCGCGGATGTACTCGGCCTTGATCTTGTCCCAATCAATCACAAGTATCACCTCACGCGCTCAATATAACATCTCCGCAATATTTTTTCGCCTCAAACGCATTTTGGTGTTGACAAACACACATTGAGTGTGTATAATATGATTGTGAGAGGGAAAAATAAACCTGCGGAGGTGAGCTTTACGAAGCGAAGAGATCTTATCAAGCTCCTTGAAAAGAAAAGCTGGCGGTTTCTCCGGAGCGGCGGAAGCCATGACGTGTATACCGACGGCAAAGAATTCGAGATCATCCCCCGGCACAAAGAAATAAACGAGCAACTCGCGAAAGCGATCATCAGGAGGAGAAAGCTGTAACCGATAAAGAGGAGTTACGACCTACAGGAGGAAACATTATGACCAACCCCAAAAAAGTGGTGTATCCCATTACGCTGACGCCGATAGAAGGCGGATATCTCGTCTACATTCCGGATTTTGACGTCAATACCGAGGGCAAAGACGAAGCAGACGCCATGCTTATGGCGAGAGACGCCATCGGACTGCTCGGCATCGTTTATGAAGACGAAGGGCGCGCACTTCCCTCGTCTACGCCCATCGAAAACGTCGCGGCAAAAAAGAAAGATATCATAACTCTTGTCGACGTCGATCTCGCCGACTACAGACGCAGGCATGATAATCGCACCGTGCGCCGCAACGTAACGCTTCCGATGTGGCTTGATACGGCCGCGTCCGAGAGCGGGATAAACGTCTCCGCGGTTCTTCAGAAGGCACTTCGTTCTGAATTGAAAGTATCGGGCAGATAATGCGCGTATAATAAGTGTGTAATAAAAAAAGGACGGCTCAACCGTCCTTTTTTTGTTTGCCTGTTTTCCCTCACGAGCCCTTCACTTCGGGCATATTTTGCCCCCGATCGGGTATATCCTGCACATTTCCGGAGGTTTTTTCGGCAGATTTTTGCATTTTTTCAAAATCTGCCGTGACCACGGCGCCGATTATATACTTCCCGTCGCGCTTTGTCGCCTTGATCCGGCAGCCGTCGAGCGCCGGCTCCGGGATCTCTATCCGCCAGCCGATCGGCTCGAACTCCCTGCCGGTGCTGACGAGCTTCCCCTCTGTCACCGGAGCGCGACCGTTCCCTTCCGTAAGCTCCCGGCTTTCCGGATCATCCTCATAAACCGGCACTCCGTACTTCTTGCAGATCTGCACGAGCGTCCCGTCAAGGATCGCGCTGAGCTGCCCCGTTCCCCTCAGCAGCTCCTCCTTCTCCTTCATCAGCGCGCGGCATTTACGGCGGTAGAAATCCGCCGTCTGTTTATTGTTTGACATCTTTACCTCCCATTATTTACTTTTCCCGTTTCCGGAAAAACTCGTCGTACTCCTGCTCCAGCTGGGCCGCGATCGGGCACTGACGGTACCCGTCGACGCTGCAGCAGTATGCGGCGGCATATTTTTTCAGCTTTTTATCGTTCGGGAAAATTAACCTGTACCCGCCCTCGCACAGGATCTCTTCCTTCCGGTCGTCCGTGAAATACGGACAGCGCCAGTAAATATGCCGGTATCCCATTACTCCTCCGTCGATCTGTACCATCCGACTGAAATCTCGCCGGTCACCGAATTACGCAAGATCTGCACCGTGCAGTTCGGGATCTCCTCGACCTCGTCGTAGATATTCGTCTCCACATACACTCTCACAGCAGGCCCCTTCGTACAAGCCGTGATCGTGCAGCGTCCGTCATACGTCGCGTGAGGACACTCGCACCCCTTCGTTGTACACCAATAGTTCATTTTCTCACCTCTCCTTTTCCAGCACGGTTATATCCACGGTCACGCCGTAGCGCGGGCCGCGGAAGAAGCTGTCTTCGAAGCTGTCGACGTAGTCCCAGGCGTCCGAGAGCAGCACCTTCTCGGCGACGAGCGCGTCAAGGACGAACTTTTTGGCGAACGCGATGTTGTCCTTATCCCTCGGGCGCTTCCCTGCCTCAGTCCAGCGGAAATACACCTTCACCGGAGCACGCGCCGGCAGCTTTTTATCCTTCACGAGCTTGCCGAGCTGCGCGCGGATGAACCACCGCAGCGCGTCCTCGGTATCGCGCTTCAGCGCGGCGCCGACCTGAGCGTGCGACCTGCAGGCGTATGTATACTCATTCAGCCCCGGCAGCTTGATCGGGGCGCTGAAGGTGTAAGATCTCACGTTTCACCCCGCACCTTCTTCTTTCCCCACTCCTCATAAGCGCTGACGTCTGAAGCGGAAAAGGAACGCTCCTTCGGCCGATCCTTTTTATGCTGCTCCGCGACTTTGTCCGCCACCCAGCCCTTCAGCGTGATAAGGTGGTTCGCGCTTTTATACTCCGGCTTCGCCTCGATGTATTCGTCGAGCGTCCGGATAAGCTCGTCGGGCGTGGTGAAGGAAAGCTCCTTGCCGCAAAGCGCGCAGAGCTCCTTCAGTTCAGATTCCGAAAGCAAAACGTGGCCGTATTTTCCCCGGGGCGTGCGCGGATCGGCCCCCGCGGCCGCGGGAGCACGTTCACGCTCACGCTCACGTTCACGATCACGAACACGTACAGGATCACGAACACGTTCACGTTCACGTACACGTACACCGTCCGACTCAAAAGCATTTGTATCTTTGCTTTCGTTTGCTTTTTCGTCGGAAAAGCATTCAAAAGCATTTGTTTCTTTGCTTTTTTTCTCAAAAGCATTTGTATCTTTGCTTTCGTTTGCTTTTTTTGTTTTTTTCGGAGGCGTTTCCGGCGCGCTTTCCTCTTCGGAGGGCTCATCGGCCGGCTCCGCGGGATCTTCGTCCTTTTTCGGTCTGCCGCCTCTTCGGCCCGCCGAGGCGCGGCGCTCGTACCGGTCGCTGTTGCGGTCCATCCCCTGTCTTATCGCGATCCAGGCGAGCTTCAGTACGCCTCTGAAGGCCGGCTCTTCGCCCGTGGCGGCGTATTGAAATATAGCGCGGGTGAGCTGACCGACTTCTTCATCGGTCAGCTCGTTGAGATATTCCGCATAATCGCAGTATAATACGAATGAATTACGTTCCATACTTTCTCCTTACACTTTATTTATACTGACGGCAGATAGTAAGCTCAGAACGGGAGATCGTCTTCCGGATCATAAGAGGCGAAATCTTCGTCCGAGGGCTCCGGCGGCTCCGGTTCACGCCGACGTCCCGCCGGCGGTTCGAACCCCGGATAAGACGGCGCCGGCTCTCCGGAACGCTTCCCCTCCTCTTTTTTCTCGCCGGTGAAAGAGATCTGTTCGCAGACGACCTCGTAAGCGGTGCGCTTCTGCCCCTCCTTCGTTTCGTACTGCCGGCTCTCGAGCCGGCCGCAGACGGCGACCATCGCGCCTTTGCCGAAGTATTTACATATGAAATCGGCTTTTTCGCGCCAGGCGACGCAGGGGATGAAATCCGCCTTGCGTTCGCCGGCGTCGTTTTTGAAGTCGCGGTCGACCGCTACTGTGAAGGAGCAGACGGAAATATCGCCCGGCGTCTTCTTTAATTCGGGGACGGCGGTCAGGCGCCCCATTATCACGACTTTATTCAGCATTTTTACACTTCCTTTTTATAAGTTCTCGAACTGTCCGGAAAGCCCGGATAGATCGCATTCAGATAGCGCCGGACAAAGCGCAGCATTCCCCGGCGCTTCGTTGAATTATCAAGCAGGTCGTGACACTCGCGGCAGACAGTCACGACGTTCTCCTTTATCCCGAGCCCTCCCTGCGAACGCGGGATATAATGCGCCTCCGGGAGCCCGGGGCGGCCGCAGAAGATACAGCGGCCGCCGTCGCGCTCCATAACCGCCGCTTTGACGCGCGGCGGGATCATCAGGGCCTTAGTCCGTCTGTTCATTGATTACCTCACGATCTCACCTGCTCCGGAACGTCCTCCCAGAGCTGCGGAAAAAGGGTTCTGAGCTCACTCCAGCTGCAGGGCAGGTCTGTATATCCCTTCCCGTCCGCGCCCGCGAAAATGAGCGTGCCGAAGTATCTGCGGTGCGCTATCTGCGCCGTCAGCCCCTCGCCGGCGAACTCCGCGTCAGCGCGGGAGATCAGGATAAGATCCTTCGCAAGAAAAGTGTTCACCACCATACCGCCGACGTGCTTTTCGAGGTTTTCCCTCGTCGGCGAGATCCAGACGGAGCGCGGCGCCCTGCCGAGCTCCTTTATCGCAACGTGGATCTTCCTCACGCTTCGCCGCCTCCCCGCTTCACGCGCTTTACCAGCTCGTTCATCGCGTCGATCGCGTCGGTAAAGACGGAAACGCCGAGCTGTGAGGGCATAGCCGTTTTCACACTGCCGAACGCGTCGTAAGTTATACTCACCGCGCCGGCGGAGTTGATCGTCAACTGCGTTACGTCGTGACCGACGACGCAGGGCCTGCCGTGGAGCTGCTCGATGGTATATACCGTGCCGTTCGGCTTCACGGGTACGTTTACGCTTGTCATTTTTGTCCTCCTTCGTTTAACAGGTAATTTTCAGGTTGCTCCTTCTTATAATCGAGTATTTCGTGTTCGCGCAGCTGTATATATCTGTCGAGATACCACCGCGCCTTGCGGAGATCCTGAAGCTCGTCATCCTTCTTACCGGCGCGGCTTATGTACTTCACCGCGTTCCCGAGATGATAGGGCAGTTGTTTGGCTTCGATGAAATCGATGGTCTCAATTCCGCCGTCACAGTAGTGCGACGGATGGTTGACTGGATCGTGTATCATACTTCTTTCTCCTCTCGCGTTGCCGGGGCGAGTCCGAGAATGACGTAGCCCTCCTTGCAGTAGTCGGGATCGTTGAGTATGTAGGTAATTACCTTACGCGTGGTTCGCAGCGTATACACATTGCCGTACCATTCGCGCAACCGCAGCACATCGCCTACACTGAACAACCTATCGATTTTGCGCACCTCGAACGGTTTGATACCCTGCGCGACCGCGTCAAAGCATACGGGCGATATTTTCAAATCGTGTATCATTCTTCCGCCTCCTTCAGCTCGAATGAGGAGCACGCCTCGTCGTATTGGTCCACGCGGTTGTTATCGAGATCGCAGGTGTAGGCGTCGTCGTATTCCTCGGGCTTGTACGGCACGGCGTGCGCGCAATCCTCGCAGTGCGCCTCCCTGCAGTCGTACTCGCCGCAGCAGGGCGCGACGCTGAAGCTCTCGTACGCGGGCTGTCCCCAGCATTCGCCGACGCACTGTGTTTCGGTGACGAACTCGTCGTCCTCGAACGTTGCGCCGCAGTTGTTGCATATCATTATCATTCGCTTTCTCTCTCCTTCCATAACGATTTCATCCGGGCGAGCGCCTCGGGCGTTTCCGTTTCGATCCCCAGCTCCTTCGCCTCATAGACGACGCCGTCGATGAGGCGGGACATTTCAGCCGTGTTCAGCGTATGCGTGCGCTTGTAGAGCAGCCAGCAGTTGAACTCGACACCGTTATCCGTGCGGGTATCGAACAGCTTGCAGTATGGATATATGAGCGTAGGATCGTTCGCCACCGGCAGCTTCAGACCGACGGGTCCGCCGTTCTCGGTCAGGACGGCGCCGTATTTGAGCACCATATCGCGCTTTACGTCGTCGTCAGAACCGCGCACCTTAGCCGCGATCCTGTTGACGAGCAGATGAAAATACGAATTTGCGTTCAGCGAGCGCGGCGTTTCCTGCGCCTTCGCGACGCTTATCCTGCAGGCGCCTATTTCCTTCGCCGCCTGCGCGGTCTGACGCGCGGCGCTGCGGTCTTTCGAGAGGAAGGAAACGATCGTGTTCCCCTCGTCGTCGAAGCTCACGCGCTCAAGTGTTCCGACAAACATCACTCGCTCCTTTCACCCTTGACCGATATACGCACCGTGCCGGCGGTGATCGATTCGACCGTGTACTGTTTCGCCAGCTCCGGCTGCTCCTTTTTCAGCTTCGCCGTATCGATACGCTCGGTCTTGCGGGGCGGCGTGAAGGTTATCTTCACGTCGCCGTGGGAGGCGACGCCGGAGCCGGACTTGACGAAAAGGTCGTGCAGCTCCCGTTTTACGACCTCGAAGGCGTCCTTCGCCGCCTGCAGCTCGTGCTGCGTCTTCGCCGCCTTCAGTATCAGCTCCGGAGAGATCACCTCCGGCGGCGCGTAAAGCACGCTCTGCGCCTCCGCCTCCAGCATTTCCGCGATCTCGTCCTCCGAAGGCGGCGTCAGCTGGATAAACGACGCCTTCTCCGGCCGCAGGTGGATGACGGCGAACTCCTCGGCGTTCAGCTTGCCGATGTAGTTATAGACGCCGAGCTGCCAGCGCCAGTATTCGCGGTCTTCGGTCGCGGTCGTCTTCAGATCGGCAAGCAGACGCTTTTTGTCGTGCGTGCCGATCAGGTCGGCGGTGCCGGCGACGGATCCGTCGCACAGCACCTCCTCGCTGGCGTAGAACTCCAGCCCCTCCTTTTCGCACAGCTCGACGAAAAGCGCGAACTCCTCGGTCATTCCGATCTCGCCGTCCTCGATATACCGCTGTATCTCCTCGTGGATCAGCGTGCCGCGCGCCGCCGCCTTCTCAAGCACGCCGGGCGCGACGTCGGAATACTCCGGCGCTATCCCCTGCCGGTGCAGTATCTGCGTTACCGACGGGACGGGCTCGCCGTCGCAGTAATATGTGTGGTTTTCCGGAATAAACTCAACGTACATCCGACACCACCCCGAATTTGCCGAGCAGCGCGGAAAGCTGCCGGGAAAGCGTCTCCTGCTCCGAAAGAGCTTCCTCCTTCTCCTTTATCTCGCGCTTGATCCGGAAGATCTCCTGCGAGCAGCGGGCGGCGGTGTGCTCCAGCACGGTAGCGATGATCCGCGCCTCTTCGGCGGAGACGTCGAGCGTATGGATAGGGATGGCCTCTTCCGCGCCGCCGGTTTCGGCGGGGGATCCCTCGGGTTTCGCCCTCGGGATGACAGAGAGAGGTGCGGGATCCTTCGCTCGCTCCGGATGACAGACCTGCGGGGTTTCCGCGACCGGCTGCGGCGCTTCAGCGGGCGCCGGCACGGCCTCGGCGAGCGTGAAGGGCGCGGGCTTTTCGTGTTTCTTATACGGGCGTTTTTCCACTTCGATCCCGCGCTCCTTGAGGAAGTCGATTATCTTCTGATTCGAGCAGGAATTGAGATCCGCGAGTATGCTTATCTGCTGGCGCTTGTTCGTCGCGTGGCGGTAGGCGTATTCGATCTCGTGCGGATCCATCACGAATAAATTATCAGTCATCACTTGCCCTCCTTTGCCTTCATCTTCTCGAGGGCGGCGCGCTTGCGTCTGACGGCGCTCTCGACCTCCGCCGGCGTCAGCTTGTCGACGGTCTTCTTCAGATACGCAGCGAGCTTGTCAAGGTCGAGGTCGAGCTCCTCGCACGCCCTCAGAAGATCTTCCGGGATCGGCTCGCGCTCCTCGTCGCCCTTCAGCTCCTCGGCTTCGCTGTCCGACAGGACGCCGTGGTATGCGATCTTCGTCAGCTTCAGCACGACGCGGTCGAAGCAGCGCTTGAGCGCCATCGCGTAAGGGTAAGCGACTGTGCAGTTTTTCGCGTTCACTTCGCCGACTTCGAATATCCCCTGCTCCGGACAGGAATAGGTATAGACGAGACTGCCGCCGTAGCCCTCTTTGTCGAGCGTCATACAATCCGGACGGAAGCGGCGCGCCTCCGGCTGCCCGTCGTTGAGCTTCAGACAGGCGGTGTGCGCGATGATGAGGCCGTCATAGCTCATTTTGTCGCCGTTCGCCGTCTCGTGCATCAGGATCCAGAAGTCGCCCTCCGTGAGCGCCTCGTGCTTTTTCAGCAGTTCCTCCGCCTCTTTCCGCGCCTCGTTATACTTCGCGGTTTTGTAGACCGGCAGGTTCGTGCGCTGTTTGCGGGAATACTCTTCAGTTTTTTCTCCGAACACTTGTTTTCACTCCTTTTAGTTTTTTTGTGACGGTTGTCACGTTATGAGAGTCGTAAGAGGCGCCCGCCGCCGCACCGGCGGGCTCATAAGCAAAAAGACAGTATAGGAAATCAAATTATGAAGGAAGTCAAACCCATTTATGAAGGAAGTCGGCCCCCGCCGCCGTGCGGAGCGGACGAGGAAGAAAGGGGTTTCGGTCAGGCCGCCTCGACGGAAACGGAGAAGCGCTGACCGCCGAGGTGAACGACCTGCGCCATATGCGATCCCGGCAGCAGCATTTTGCGCATTGCGTAGCCGCCGTAGTCCATCCAGCTCGTCAGCCCGACGACGAAGTAAGGGCGCTGCGTGACGATATTCTTCTGCTTATTGATCACGAGCTTGCCCGGCTTCGTCATAAACGCCTTGTGCGAATGGCCGGTGATCAGAACGTCCGCGCCTTCGAGCACGTTGCCGAAGCGTTCGGCGCGGTTGACCGTCGCGCCGGTGTAGATACCGCCGCCGGCTCCGTGCACCGTGGCTATGGTGTATGTGGGGTTAAGGTTGCTGTTGCTGTAAACGTCGCCGCACTGGATCTTGACAACGGCGAGGTTGGGCCGGTAGAGCTCCTCGAGATCGAGCTTCGCCATAATGTCATAGATCGGATCATCGTCCGCGTCCTTGCCGCTGCGCGCCTCGTGGTTGCCGGGCACGGCGCAGAGGATCCGGTCCCGCAGCGGCTCCAGCATTTCCGTCATCAGACGCTTCTGATCCATAGGCCGCAGCGTCTCTTCGAAGACGTTGGAAACGGAAGAGCGCGTCGCGTTGTTGATCAGATCGCCGGAGAGGATCAGATAAGCGTTCGGGTTCGCGCTGATCGCCGCCAGGAACGCCTTCCACTCCTTCGCTTTGTGCTCCGCCGCGCCGAGGTGGACGTCGGCGATCGGGAAAATATCAAGCGTCTCCGGCGGCGTCGGGAAGTGTCTCACGATCAGTTCGCTGTCTTTTTTCATCAGTGCTCCTTTCCGCGGCGCACGCCGCGCAAACAAATTGACCGTTGTATTCGGTCTCATCCACGGGCACTACCTTCCCGCAGACAGCGCACTTCGTCCATTCGCGCCGATTAAATCCGAGCTGCATCACATTTATCCCTCCTTTCGCTTGTGTTCGCCGTCACTCTTCCCGCTTCTTCGGGACCACGACGGTCGTCTGCTTGTACGATTCGCGGGCCGCTTTCACGGTTTCCTTACTCACCTCGTCGATTATCCCGCGGTCGATCGCGTCTTTTATGAAGGGGTTCGCCTCCGCGATGGTATCGAGGTTGATCTTGGCGCTCGTCCACGCCGCGAGCAGATCGAGACGATTTACTCCGCCGGCGAGCGCGATCTGGAAGTTGCCCCTCTTCCCCGCGTCCCCCCCCGCGATAATGATGCTGCAGTCGAGATCTTCGAGGACCTTGCCTGTTTCTTTATCCGTTATTGTCAGATGATACATTCGTTACTCCTTTCTTTCGTCGTCGCTCCTTATCGCCTGGCCGCACCAGCAGCAATACAGGTCTCGGCTCTTTTTGGCGACGGAGCTTTTCCCGTTTCCGCTGCGTATCTGACGGCCGCAGGAGGGACAGTACACACGCACGTCCCCCTTGACGACCGGCGGCAGCGGCGTTCTTTTCCGGATCGCGCCTATCGCGATCTGAAGCTCGTCACAGCACACACGCTCGAGGTTTTCCGCGGTCTCCTCGAGCTTGGCGACGAGATTATCGTATGTGCCCATCACGACGCCTCCTTATTTGTCGATTTCCGCGCAAAGCGTGCTTCTGTTTTCCGGTTCGTCGATGGTGCAGCCGTCGTAAAACGGGCAGTATTCACACTTTCCCTTTTCAGCTGTGTTATTGCACCTGATAGCCGCCTGCGCGAGCTCGAATACGCTATCATACGTTACTCTCATAGCTGCGCCTCCTCGATATACACTTCCGCGAAGTCCCCGCCGAAGCACTCGTCCAGCCAGTCTATGCCGGCGGCGATGCGCCCGTCGAAGAATATATCCACCCAGCGGCCCGAAAAGCCGCCGCAGTCGACCGCCTTGAACCGGTGCTCCTCGCCGTCCTTATCGATAACGATGACGTTGCTGCCGTAAGGGATGACGGACGGATCCACGGCGCAGGTCATAAGATGCGCGGACGTCGCGCCGGTCGCGGTCTGATACCCCCAGCGGCTCTCCTCCGCGTTGTAGACGGTGAGCCGGCAGCTGCCGATATAAGTCCTCGGCGGTATTTCCGCTTCGACCTCCGGCTCCGGCTCGTATTTCGCCGGAGCTCTGAACTCATCAGCCGCGCTTACGGCTTCGGCCGCGGGCGCCGGCTCCGGCGCTTTCTCTTCATCGGCGCGGCAGGATTTGAAAGCCGCCATTATGACGCAGATCACGCCGACCAGGATAAAAGCGGTAAGCACCGCCGCCTTCCAGCTTGTTTCCCTTCTCATACTCCCGCCTCCAGCAATTCGAGCTTGCGCTCCAGCTTGTCTTTCGCCTCCTGCGCCGTGCGGCCGGTCGCGTTGACGTGCTTTCCGTTCCTGCAGGTCTGCACGCGCCAGCGGCGGCATTGGAAGTCCCACCTCGGCGTCGCGAGCGAACGGGGCGGCTTCGGCACGGTGACTTTGCAGGGGCGGTACGCCTTCAGCAGCTCAGTCATACCCGCAAGCTGCTCCGGCGTGAGCGGCAGCAGCTGCTCCCCTTCCTCGCGGCAGAGGAACGCCGTGCCGACGACGTCGTAAGGCAGCCGCGCAAGCTCAGTCGCGATGCGGTTTATCTGCGGGTTCGCCTTCAGCTTGCCGTCATCATCCATAACGAGCACGAGCCCGCGCTTCAGACGCAGCACCTCGATATACCCGCCGACAACGCTCTGCATAAACTCGAGCGTCATATCCACGGGCGTGTGGACGATCTCCGCTTCATCATTCGGTCTGATGATGATAATTCCGTTTTTACCTTTCAATCTGATCACCTCCCTGGAAATAGTCTTTCAGTCTGTACTTCAGCAGCTCCCGCTGCCCGTCGGTCAGCTTGCTCCAGTATTCGCCGTAGAAGTCGCTCAACGTCTTTTCCTCGCAGTCGTCGCACATTCCGAAGCAGGCGTAGGTCGGCGAAATCCGCGCGCCGCACACTTCGCACTGCACGGGCTCCTCGAGCTTCTCGCCGCAGCATTCACTGAAGCCGTGCTCGTCCGCCGTCGCCGGCGCTCCGCAGCACCTGCACATTTTCATTCACGTCACCCCCTCCCTGCAGCGCGTCCGGCTTCTCCGCCATAAAGCGCCTTATCGCTTCCAGCGTTGCCCGCGCCGCGCTCTCGATGACGTAATTCGGGTATTTCCTCTTCGCCTTCGCCATTGTTATGCCTCCTCGCCCCCCTTCCTCTCCGCGCGTGACGAAACCGTCCGCGTCACTTCGATAACCTCGTGACAGCGCGCGCCGAAGTTGCCCAGATGGTACATATTTGTTTTCTCGAACTCTTCCTCGCTGTAGACGCTGCTGCAGTTGAGCACGCCCTCGGTCTTGTCGGGATGGACCGCGCGGAACAGCGCGCATGCGGTCTTTCGATCCGGCGCCCATATCACCGTCCACCCGCCGCGG
>JAFRVI010000022.1 GCA_017438525.1 Clostridia bacterium | reverse complement strand
GGGCACCGGCAAGGAACAGAAGATCACCATCACCGCCTCCAGCAATATGAGCAAGGACGACATCGAGAAGGCGGTTCAGGAGGCCGAGAAGTTCGCCGAAGAGGATAAGAAGAACAAGGAGGCCGCCGAAACGCGCAACAGCGCCGACCAGTCGGTCTACCAGATCGAGAAGTCGCTTAACGACTTCGGCGACAAGGTCACCGAGGACGAGAAGAAGGCCGTCACCGCCGAGCTCGAGAAGACCCGCGAAGCCCTGAAGGGCACCGACAACGACGCCATCAAGGCGGCGGAGGAGGCGCTCCAGAAGGAGTTCTACAAGGTCGCCGAGCGTATCTACAAGGAAGAGGCCGCGAAGGCGCAGGCCGAGCAGCAGCAGAACGGCGGCGCGGAAGGCGGCGAAGGTCCGCAGGGCGGCGACAACAACTTCACCGACGCCGACTACAAAGACGTCGAGTAATTGCGACTAAACTAACACGAACGGAAGATTGCCGTGGCTGACAAAAGAGATTACTATGAGGTCCTGGGCGTAGACAAAACCGCCGGCGAAGAGGAGATAAAGCACGCCTACCGCAAGCTGGCGAAGAAGTACCATCCCGACCTCAATCCGGGCGACAAGGACGCCGAAGCCAAGTTCAAGGAAGTGAACGAGGCATATTCGGTCCTGTCCGACCCGGACAAAAAAGCCAAATACGATCAATTCGGTCACGCCGGCGTCGACCCCAACTTCGGTGCGGGCGGTGGCGGCTTCGGCGGAGGCGGCTTCGCCGACTTCGACCTGTCCGACTTGTTCGGCTCGTTCTTCGGCGGCGGCTTCGGCGGCGGCAGAAGGAACGGCCCCGTGCGCGGACGCGACGTTGAAGCCGCGATTACGCTTACCTTCGAGGAAGCCATCTTCGGCTGCGAAAAGACCGTTGAGATCGGCAGAGTCGAGTCCTGCGGCGACTGCAAGGGCAGCGGCGCGGCGGCGGGAACGCAGGCGGAGACCTGCTCCGTCTGCCACGGCACCGGCCGTGTGATCCGCCAGCAGCGCAGCGTCTTCGGCATGACGCAGGTGCAGACCGCCTGCGACGCGTGCCGCGGCACGGGCAAGATCATCAAGACTCCCTGCAAGACCTGCGGCGGCAAGGGCAAGGTGCGCCGTCAGCGCAAGATAACCTTCAAGGTGCCCGCCGGCATCGACGACGGCCAGGTCATCACCCTTTCGGGCGAAGGCGACGCCGGCGCGAACGGCGGCGGCAGCGGCGACCTGAACATCATTATCAGAGTCAAGCCGCATCCGGTCTTCAAACGCGACGGCTACGACCTGCATATCGAGGTCCCCGTGACCTTCGCGCAGGCGGCGCTCGGCGCGGAGCTGACCGTCCCCGTCCCGGACGGAAAGGTCAAGTATTCGATACCCGAGGGGACGCAGAACGGCGACGTGTTCCGCCTTCGCAACAAAGGCGTCCGCAAGCGCGGCTCAGTCGGCGCGAACGGCGACGAATACGTGCATATCAAGGTAGTCGTGCCGAAGAATCTGAGCAGAAAGCAGAAGGAGCTTGTCCGTCAGATGGCGGAAGGCATCGGGGAGGAGAACCATCCCGAGCGCGGCGCCTTCAAGAGCAAGTTCAAGGATATCTTCAAATAAAAGCAAACGCGGGACGGCCCGTTTCGGTCCGTCCCGATCGTCATATCCGGAGGTATTATGGAGTATTATCTCGCAGTCGATATCGGCGCTTCGTCCGGCAGGCACGTCCTCGGCTCCGTCG
The DNA here is from genome assembly GCA_017438525.1 of Clostridia bacterium. NCBI lineage: Bacteria > Bacillati > Bacillota > Clostridia > Clostridia bacterium. The sequence goes on along the minus strand of JAFRVI010000022.1, from coordinate 51,919 downwards.
AGGGCGGGCGGCTGAAGCTGCGCGAGGTCTACCGCTTCAACAACGGAATGGAGCGGGCCGGAGATCGCCTCGTGTGGAACGTCGAAAAGCTCGTTTCCGAGGTCGTCGAGGGTATGAAGCGCTGCGCCGCGCTCGGTGTGAAGCCGAAGAGCGTCGCCGTCGACACCTGGGGAGTGGACTACGCGCTGCTCGATAAGGATAACGCGCTCATCGCGCCCGTTTACGCCTACCGCGACGGTGGAACGGCGGCAGCCGTTCCCGCGGTCGAAGCGATAACGCCGCCGGAGGAACTCTACGCGCATACCGGCATACAGAAGCAGCCGTTCAACACGATATACCGGCTTTACGCCGACAAGCTCGCCGGCCGTCTCGATCGCGCGGAGCGTATGCTGATGCTGCCTGCGTATATAACCTGCCGCCTGACCGGCGTGATGAAAAACGAATACACCGACGCGACGACGACCGGGCTCGTCAGCGCGCAAAGCGGCGAATGGGACGCGGAGCTTATCGAAAAGCTCGGCCTCCCGAAGCGGCTTTTCGGCCCGCTTGCCGAGCCGTGCGCGCTTATCGGTCGGCTCTCGCCGGAAATCGCCGACGCGGTCGGCTTCGACTGCGAAGTCGCCGCCGCGCCGAGTCACGACACCGCCTCCGCGGTAGCGGCGTGTCCTCTCGGGGAGGGCGACGTCTATATCTCGTCGGGAACGTGGTCGCTCATCGGCGTGGAAACGCCTTCGCCGATCCTGACCGAAGCGGCGCGGAGCGCGAACTTCACCAACGAGGGCGGGGTCGGGCGCCGTTTCCGCTTTTTGAAAAACTACATGGGTATGTGGCTTTTCCAGTGCATCCGCCGCGATATCGGCGAATCGATGACCTACGACGAAATGATGGAGGCCGCCCGCGCCTGCGGCGGACACGCCCGCATCGACGTGACGGACGCCGCGTTCCTCGCGCCCGCGAATATGCTCGAGGCGGTGCGCGCTTTCACCGGCGAGCCGCAAATGGGACTTGACCGCGCGCTGAATACGGTGTATCATTCTCTTGCGGAGTCATACGCCGAGGCGGTTTCGGAAATAGCCGCGATAACCGGCGTCAAGCCGCGCGCGATACGCGTCGTCGGCGGCGGCAGCCGCGACGTTTACCTTAACGAACTGACCGAAAAATACACCGGACTGCCGGTGAAGGCGGGGCCCGTCGAGGCGACCGCCGCCGGCAATCTGCTCTCGCAGATCATCTGCGATAAAAGGATAACGCTCGCGCAGGCGCGTGAGCTTATCGACGGAAAGGGAGAAGACGAATGAGCTATACAGAAGCGAAAGCGAAATACGCCGCGCTCGGCGTCGATACCGAAACGGCGATGGAAAAGCTGCTTTCCGTCCCGATCTCGCTCCACTGCTGGCAGGGCGACGACGTCATCGGCTTCGATAACGACGGCGGACTGACCGGCGGCATACAGACGACGGGGAACTACCCCGGCAGAGCGCGCACCCCCGACGAGCTTGCGGCGGATATCGACGAGGTCGTCCGCCTCGTACCCGGCAGGATGAAGCTGAACCTGCACGCTTGCTACGCCGTCTTCGGCGGCGAACGCGCCGACCGCGACGCGCTGAAGCCGGAGCACTTCGCCTTCTGGGTGAACTTCGCGAAGGAGCGCGGGATGGGTATAGACTTCAACCCCACCTTCTTCTCGCACCCGATGGTGAAGGATAACCTGACGCTTTCCTCGCCGGACGAAACAGTCCGCGCGTTCTGGGTGGAGCACGGCAAGCGCTGCCTCGAGATCGCGGAATACTTCGCGCACGAGACGGGCGAGCCCTGCCTCGTCAACTTCTGGATACCGGACGGATACAAGGATATCCCCGCCGACCGCATCGGCCCGCGCGAACGCTTCAGAAAGTCGCTCGACGAGATCCTTTCCGTCCCGTACGACAAAGACAAAGTCTTCGTTTCGCTCGAGTCGAAGGTCTTCGGCATCGGGCTGGAGTCATACACCGTCGGCAGCGCGGAGTTCTGCCTTTCCTACGCGGAGAAAAAGGGCATAGTGCCGCTACTCGACAACGGGCACTACCACCCGACCGAGCTCGTTTCGGATAAGCTTTCGTCGCTGCTGCTTTTCAACCCGCGCATCGCGCTGCATCTGACCCGCGGCGTCCGCTGGGACAGCGACCACGTCGTGCTTTTCGACGACGAAACGAAGGAGATAGCCCGCGAGCTCGTCCGCTGCGGCGGACTTGACCGCTCCTTCATCGCCACCGACTACTTCGACGCCTCGATAAACCGCGTTTCCGCGTGGGTGACCGGCGTCAGAAGCGTCCGCAAGGCGCTGCTGCTGGCGCTGCTCGAGCCGTCCGCGGAGCTGAAGAAGCTGCAGGACGCCGCCGACTTCACCGCGCTGATGGTGAAGCGCGAGGAGCAGAGCGTGCTGCCCTTCGGCGACGTCTGGGAGGAGCTCCTGCGCCGCGCGGGCGTTCCGTCCGACTATCTGACGGAGATAAAAAAATACGAAAAAGACGTTTTGGAGAAGAGGATATGAAGGATATGCTTTCCGCGCCGTTCCTGCGCGAAATCTGCGAAACGACCTCTAATATGTACCGCCTCGGATGGGACGAGCGCAACGGCGGCAATATCAGTATGCTGCTTGACGAAGCGGAGAGTGCCGAATATCTCGACCTGAGCCGCGTCCTGCGCCGCATCCCGACGGGCTTCGACGCGAAGGCGCTCGCCGGCCGGATCTTCATCGTGACCGGCACCGGCAAATACTTCAAGAATATCGAAAAGCAGCCGGAGAAGGACCTCGGCGTGATCCGCATTTCTGCGGACGGCTCCGAAGCGGAGCTTCTATGGGGCTTCGGCGACGGCGGCAGCTTCACGAGCGAACTGCCGGCGCACCTGATGACGCACGTTTCGCGCCTCGCCGCCGACCCGCTTCACCGCGTTGTCACGCATTGCCACCCGACGAATACCGTCGCGATGACCCGCGTCCACCCGCTCGACGAGCGCTCCTTCACACACACGCTCTGGGAGCAGTGCACCGAGTGCGTCATCGTCTTCCCGGACGGCGTCGGCGTCCTGCCGTGGATGGTCTGCGGCACGAACGGGATCGGCGAAGCGACCGCCGCGAAGATGAAGGAATACCGCCTCGTCGTCTGGGCGTCCCACGGCATCTACGGCACCGGCCGCAGCCTCGACGAGGCATTCGGCCTGATCGAAACGGTGGAGAAGGCCGCGCAGCTCTATATGCTTACCGCGCACCTGCCGACCGTGAATACCATCACGGACGCGCAGCTCAAGGCCGTCGCCGACCGCTTCGGCGTCGATTACCGAAGGGATTTCCTCGATCTGTAAAAAAGAGCATATAAAAAAGCCCTCCCGAGCGGGAGGGCTTTTCGTTATCTTGAATTACAAACTCGTCGCAAGCTTCGCGGCTACGCGCAGGATGGACAGCGCGTCCGCTACCGTGATCTCACCGTCGCCGTCGATATCGCCGACAGCGAGCATTTCCGGCGTCGAAGGCGCAAGCTTCGCGGCGACGCGGAGCACCGAAAGCGCGTCCGCGACGGTGATCTCTCCGTCGCCGTCGACGTCGCCTTTGATCTGCTGCGCGGCGTTTATCGTGAAGGTCAGCGTGACCGCCTTGCCGCCGTTGACGACCGCGAGAACGTGCTCGCCGGGGTCGGAGACCGTTCCGCCGTTATCGAAGGGCGAGCCGTCGAGCGTTCCCTCGCCGACGTCCCAGCTTATCGTGACGGGCGCGTCGTAAACGCCGCCCTGTTCGACTCCGCTGACGACCGGTTCGGCGTTGGCCGGAGCGGCGTAACGGTAGGTGTAGTATTCCTTTTCGGTTTCGTTGCGGAGGTTCGGCGTGGCGGCCGCGAGGCAGGTCAGGAGTCCGTCCTCCATCGTGAAGCCGTAAACGGAGAAGTAATCGTGCCCGGACATATCCGGCGTGAAGAACGTTTCGACGCGGTCTCTGGCGGGGTCGTAGCGGTATATGCCGTCCGGCAACGAGAAATAGAGGTATTCGCCGTCGCAGGCGAGGCGGGAGTAGTTGCCGTTCCACGCGGAATACGGGCCCGCCGGCCAGGAGTAGTCGGACAGGTCGAGTATGAACATTGAGCCGTCGGAGCCGAAGTCGTAGGCGCAGAGCGCCGCGGAGCTGTTGTCGATGTAATACAGCTCGCCGTTAAGCAGGCAGAACTGCGACTGCGAGCCGAACCACGCGCGGTTATCGTAGAGCGCGGAAACGGGGGAGACGTCGTAGTCGTCCGCGCTGTGGGCGGTGGGGTAGGAGGCGTAGAGCTTGTCGCTCGACGAGAGCAGGTTCCAGTGTCCTACCTTGCCGGGAATGTCGAAAAGCGGATCGTCCCAGGTGACGTCGACGTGGTATTTCTCGCCGTCGACGATAACTATGTTCCAGGCGTGAACGAGAGCTTCGGAAGCGCAGGTGTAGCTGCTTATACCGACGTAGTCCAGCAGGTACGAAAACCCGAGCGTGTAACCCTGGCATATCGCCTTGCCGCCCACGAGCGCGCCGTAGGCGTTGTAGTCGTCGTCGGCGTATCTGCCGTTCTCGTAGTCGTAGTCTTCGGAATAGCGGCAGTGGGTTATCAGCCGGTCGTGAACGAGCAGTACCTTCAGCGCCTCCGGCATATCGGGCGTAATGCCCTCGGTGAGCCGTTCGGCGACGGCGTCGCACTCCGCGAGCTGCTCGCGGTATCCGTTTATGTCGGTCTTGTATGAAATGACGAAACTTACGATTTTGCCGCCGGCGACCGCATAGCGCATGCCGGTTACATGGAACGCCTTCGGGTTATCGGCGATGAAATCGCGCAGCATATTCGCGTTTGTGATGTTGTTTGAAATATTATACTCCGAAATGTCGATCGTCCTGCGGCATACGGCTGTGGAATCGTAAAAATATTCCACGAGCTCCGCCAACTGTTCTTCCGTGATACCGAGCGAAGCGGCGCATTCTTCTATGTTGTTTATATAAATATTTCCGTCATACGCCGCGGAGGAAACGACGGGGAGAACCGGCAGCAGTGCGGCACAAATCAGAACGGCTATGAACGCTTTGAGCTTTCTCATTTTTCTTTACCTCTCAAAGATATCTATACAAAATCATTATAGCACACATACTCATGCAGTCAAGAGTGAATTTGAGCAAAAACAAACGCAGCGTTCGCGTGCGAATGCTGCGTTTGGTTAGACAGAGACGATTTTTCAGCTGCCGGAGGGTTAATCAAAGAAATGAAATGAGCAGACCTATGTATCTGACGGGTGAGACGTAATTCTCGAGGAAGCTGAACAGGCGCGGGTAATTGTCGTTGAAAAGCATCATCCCGAGCGAGAAGAGTATCGCCGCAACGACTACCGCGAGCGCGACGACCGTGAAGCCGACCGCCCAGTCGCGGAGCGCGGGATCGCCCTTCTTGCGGAGCGCCCATACCGCGAGGCATATTATCTGCAGCAGAACGGAGGCGCAGATCACCGTGAGGATTACGATGGCGATGGTCCTCGCTTCCGGAGCCCATGACGAGAGCACGAGATTCGGATTCGTCGGCAGCAGCGAGCCGGGCCAGATTATCCCGCTGACGAAGAGCGCCAGATAGGTCAGCAGCAGCGGCAGGCAGGAGATAACTATACGCGCGATCCATTTGCCGACGCCGCTCTTCTTTTTGAGTGGTCCGGGTGCGGTTTCGGCCGCCGGCGCGTAGTATTCCTGCTGTATCGGCGGCTGATAGACAGGATGCTCGGAATACGGCTGTTCCGGCTCGGGAGCGGTAAAGGGCGGCTGACCGGATACGAGCTCGTCCATAGCGGCTTCTTTGGCGGCTTCGGCCGCTTCTTCCGCAACTTCTTCTACGGCTCCGGAGACCTCTTCCGCGGTTTCTTCAACCGCTTCCGCGGCGGGATCTTCGATAACGGGAGCTTCGGCGACGGACTCGTCCGCGGCGGGAGCCGCTTCGAGCGGCGCTCCGCAGTTGTTGCAGAAGCGCTGGCCGTCTTCACATTGGTTTCCGCATTTTGTGCAAAACATAACGCATCCTCCGTGTTGATTTTTGAATATTTATGCGGCGCGTGCCGCGTATTGACTCAAAGTCTGTCGAGCCAGACCGACGCGCTTTCCGTCCAGCCGGTGATCCAGGGGATCGCGCGTTCGCGCGGGATATCGACGGCGGGATCGCAGAGCGAAAGCCCGTGATCGCCCTTCGGCAGAACGTGCAGCTCGAAGGGTATCTTGTGCGCCGAGAGCGCGGAGGCGAAGAGCAGGGAGTTCTCCACCTTGACACAGGTGTCGTCGGCGGTGTGCCAGATGAAGGCGGGCGGCGTCGTGTCGTCGACGGCGTTCTCGAGCGAAAGCCGCGCCATCAGCGCGGGATCGGTCTCCGCCTTGCGCCGGGTGAGGCTCATTATCGAGCCCCACTCGATGAATTCGCCGGTGGAGATGACGGGGTAGGCGAGGATCATCGCGTCGGGACGCGCTTCGCCGTTTTTGAAGCCGAGGATATCGCGCACCTCGGGCGCGTTCCACATCGTGCCGACCGAAGCGGCGAGGTGTCCGCCTGCGGAGAAGCCGCAGACGGCGATCTTATCCGGCATGATATGCCACTTTTCCGCGTTCCTGCGGACGAAGTCGACCGTCCAGGCGGCTTCGAGCAGCTGGGAGGGGAACTCGCCCGTCTCGATCGAGTAGTTCAGCACGAAGGCGGCGTAGCCCCTGCGCGCGAACGCGATCGCGATCGGCTCCGCCTCGCGCGGACTGCAGAACCAGTAACCGCCGCCGGGCAGAACGACGACCGCGGGGCGGGGCAGAGGGTCTTTGGTGCAGGGCTCGGTGACGTACAGGTCGACGTAAACGTCGCGGCTGCCCTTTACGAGGCCGTATTTTTCATAGTCTATCTGAGGATATACGCGGTCGGTGATCATTGCTCCTCGCTCCTTATCTGAGTAATGTATTCCATGCAGTATTCGTCTTTGCCGGTGAAGGCCTCGCAGGCGGCGAGGGCGGTCTTCAGCGAGGGGGAAGCGGCGTCGCAGATGAAGCTGTCCGCGCCGGCTTCCGCGAGCAGCGTCGCGGCGGCGGCGTTCAGACGCGCGCGCTTCGGCAGACCGAAGGAGACGTTTGAAAGTCCGCAGATGACGTGTACGTCCGGCAGCTCGCGGCGCAGCAGGCGCGTCGTTTCGAGCAGCGTCCTGCCGGCGTCGCCGCCCATGGCGACGGACTCCGCGAGCGCGTCGATATAGATGCGCTCGTCGGGTATTCCCGCGGCGTTCAGGCGCGCGCGTATCGCGAGCGCGTTTTCAAGCCGTCCCTCCGCGGTGGAGGGTATCGCGCCGGAGCGGATGGGCAGCGCGACGACTCCCGCGCCGTATTCGGCGGCGGCGGGTACGAGCTCCTCCAGCCGCTCGTCGGCGGTGACGGAGTTGACGATCGTTTTTCTGCCGCGGATGTGCGGCAATACCGCGATTATCGCGGCGGGATTCGGGGAGTCGAGCATAACGTCGCAGTTCGTTTTTTCGACCGCGAGGTCGGCGACGCGGCGGAGCATATCGATCTCGTCCGCGCCGCAGAGCGCGGTGTTTATGTCAAGGCAGGACGCTCCCGCCTCCGCCTGCGCGAGCGCGAGTGCCGCGAGCTTGTCGAAGTCGCGCGCGAGCATCGCTTCGCCGGTGGTGGGGACGGAGCTGTTGAGTTTTTCACCTACGAGGTAGATCATATCAGTTGCTTCTCCTTAAGTTTTTCGAGCAGCGCTGCGACGATATCGACGCGCTTCAGTGGCGTCATGATATAGAAGCCGCGGCAGTAGGGAGCGGCTTTTTCGGCGACCGAAGCGGCGTAGCGGACGGAGATCCCGGCGGCTTCCTCGCGGCTCTTGTCTTTGAGCTCGGCGAGGAGCGAATCGGGGATGTCTATGCCGGAGACCTCGTTTTTCAGGAAGAGCGCGTTTCTGTATCCGGCGACGGGGTATACGCCCGCAAGCACCGGCGCGTCAAGCTCCGCGTGCGCTTTTTTGAGATTTTCGAGCGCCCGCTCCGAGCCGACCGGCTGGGTGAGGAAGTATTCCGCGCCGCGCGCGGTCTTCTCCTTCGCCCTCGCGAGCTCGGCGTCGAAGTTGGCGGCGCCGATATTCAGCGCGCCGCCTATGCAGAAGGGCGCGGAAGCGAATTCGGCGGAGTTCAGTCCGGCGAGGTAGCCGATAAGGTTATATGAATTGAGGGCGAAAACGCCCTTGCTTTTCATTTCGTCGTTGGAGAGCGGATCGCCTGTAACGGCGAGCACATTGCGTACTCCCATCGCGTTCGCGGCGAGCAGGGAGGACTTTATCGCGAGGTGGTTCCTGTCGCGGCAGGTCAGGTGCGGCATGACCTCCGCGCCGGTGCGCCCGTGAACGCAGGCGGCGGTCATGAAGCTGTCCGCGCGGGCGCGGGAAAGGGGGTTGTCCGCGAAGGTGATCACGTCCGCGCCGGCGTTTTTCAGCAGCGCGGCCGCGTCCGTAACGTCGGAAAGCCCCGAATCCGCGGGCGGATCGAGCTCGACAGCGACGACGCGTTCGCCGCCGCGAAGCTTCAGCGCGAAGGCGCCTTCCTCGCGCACGGCTCCGGCTTCCGCAGAGGAACGCGCGGGAGCGTTCGGCGCCGGCGCGCTTTTCAGCGCGGAAACGCAGGCGGCGATATGCGCGGGGGTCGTTCCGCAGCAGCCGCCGACGAGCTTCGCGCCGTTGGCGCAGATCTCTTTTATCCTTTCGGCGAAGTAGTCGGCGTTGTCGTTATAGACCGTCCTGCCGCCGACGTCGACGGGATAGCCGGCGTTGGGCATGACGCAGAGCGGCTTTGAAACGCGCAGTTCGGCGGCGAGCCGCGCGGCGTGCGCCGGACCGCAGACGCAGTTGAAGCCGACGGCGTCCACCGCCGGATGCGCCGCGGCCTCCGCGACGAGCGCGGTCAGCGCGTTGCCGTGCCGTGTGAAGCCGTCGGGAGCGGCGCCGAAGCTGACGATGACGCCCGCCTCGGGCAGTTTTTCTCTGACGCGCGTCAGCGCGTCCCTGAGCGGAGCGAACTCCGCGAAGGTCTCGAAAAGGAAGTTTTCCGCGCCGCAGCGTATGAAGATATCGACGAGGTCGGCGTAGTCCGCCGCAGTCCCGTCGGGGATCGGGCCGATATCCGCGAAGACGGCGGCCTTTCCGGCCGCGGCGGTGTTCGCGCAGCGGATCGCGCCAGCGACGAGCTCTTCAAGCAGCGCTTCGTCCGGGAAATTGACGCGGTTGAGAGTGAAGGAGTCGGTCTTTATACCGTCCGCGCCGGCGGCGACGTACTGTCTGTGCAGCGCAATAACGCGCTCCGGATGCCTGACGTTCGCCAGCTCGCAGGGTGTGTCGTCGTGGTAAAGGCCGGCGTAGCAGGTTCCGAAGGCGCCGTCGAATATGAACGGGCGATCGGGATAGAGCCGTATCATACGTTGCGCTCCTTCATCTTTCTGTCGATAGTGCGCTTGGCGTCGCGTTCCGCGGCGGCGGCGCGCTTGTCGTACAGCTTTTTGCCTCGGCAGAGGCCGACTTCGAGCTTCACGCGCCTGCCGGAGAAATATGCTGAAAGCGGCACGACGGTGAGTCCGTCCTGCCGCACGGCGTTGAAAAGCTTCAGTATCTCCCGCTTGTGCATAAGCAGACGGCGGTCGCGCAGGGGGTTCTTATTGAAGATGTTTCCCTGCTCATAGGGGCTGACGTGCATCCCGACGACGAAAACTTCGCCGCCGCGGAAGTCGCAGTAGCTGTCCTTGAGGTTGCACTTGCCGAGACGAAGACTCTTGACCTCCGTGCCGGCAAGCTCTATACCCGCCTCGTAGGTCTCCTCGATGAAATAATCGTGGTACGCCTTCTTGTTGCGGGCTATGAACTTCTGTTCGTTTTTGTCCTTTTTGGCGCTCATATCTCACGCCTCCCCTCGATAGCGCGGGCGATCGTCTCTCCGTCCGCGAACTCGAGTTCGCCGCCGACGGGTATGCCGTAGGCGATGCGGGTGACCTTCGCTCCGAGCGGGCGGAGCAGACGGGATAGGTAAAGCGCGGTCGCGTCGCCCTCAACGTCAGGATTCGTCGCCATGATGACCTCGGTCTCGGGATTCTGCGAAACGCGCGCGAGCAGTTCCTTTACCGTCAGATCATCGGGGCCGACGCCTTCGAGCGGGGAGATGCTGCCGTGCAGAACGTGATAGAGCCCGCGGTATTCGCCGACAGCTTCGAGCGCGACGACGTCCTTCGGCTCCTCGACGACGCAGATGGTCGCGCGGTCCCGCGAGGGATCGCCGCAGACGGAGCACTTTTCGCCGTCGGTCAGGTTGCAGCATTCGCTGCAGCGGTGGATCTCCGATTTCGCGCTGACCAGGCAGTCGGCGAAGCTTTTGACTTTTTCTTCCGGCTGATTGAGCACGAAGAACGCCATTCTCTGCGCGGTCTTGCGCCCGATGCCGGGGAAACGCTCGAAATGCTCGATGAGCTGTTCGAGCAGCGGTGCGTAATACTTCATAGAGTGAAAAACTCCGTTCAGCCGCGAAGGGCGGCGAAAATTACATAAGACCGGGTATGCCGAGACCGCCGATGCCGCCGGTGATCTTGCCCATTTCCTCGGCCGCGTCCTCCTCGACGGTGCGTATCGCTTCGTTTACGGCGGCGGCTACGAGGTCCTCGAGCATCTCCACGTCGTCCGGATCGACGACGGAGGGATCTATCGTGACCTTGGTGATCTCCTTTTTGCCGTTTATGTTGACCTTGATTACGCCGCCTCCGGCCGAGGTCTCATACTCTCTTTCCTCGAGCTCGGCCTGAGTCTGCTGCATCTGTTCCTGCATTTTCTGCGCCTGCTGCATGATGTTGCCCATGCCGCCGGCTCCGGGGATTCTCGCTTTCATATCTTAACCTCCAAAATTAGTCAAAAAGTTGTTTCAGCCGCTCGTCGAGCTCGTCGAGCTTGCTGAAGGGCGGTTCTCCGGCGTCCGTGACGACGTTGAAGCGCTTGCCGTGCGCGTTGAAGAGCGCGTCGGAAATGAGCTTGACGTTGGAGACGACGCAGGTCGCGGACGAATGTATCGTGAAGACCTCGCCGTCGACGTCGCACCTCGCGCCTCCGAGTACGGCGCCGACCATCGGGGACGCTTTCTTTATCTCGGGAAGCGCCGCATCGAGCATCGCGTTCGCGCCGGACGGCGCGGGAGCGGGTTCGGGGAGGTCGTTCCGCGGCGGTTCTGCCGCCGGAACTTCCGCTTCCGTCTCCGGCTCCGGCTCGGGTTCCGGTTTCGGCTCGGGTTCCGGTTTCGGCTCCGGTTTCGGTTTCTCAACGTAACGCGGCTGCGCCGCCGGCTCGGGCTTGACTTCGGGCTTCGGCTTCGCCGCGGGCTGCGCCGCCGGTTCCGCGCAGACGGCGCCGGAGGCGACGCAGAGCGAAACGAGCAGCATCTCCGCCTCCGTCTTCTTGTCGAAGGCGAAGCGCATACGCGCGATCGCGTCATTGACCGCCGCGACGGAGGACATTACCCTGCCGAGCGTGAAGCGCTTTGCGACGCGTTTGGTGCTTTCCAGAGCCGCGGGGTCGAGGTTTATCAGCGAAGCGGCGTTATCCGCCGTCTTGACTATGAGGACGTTGCGCAGGCACGCCAGCAGCTCTTCGCAGAGGCGCTCCGGCTCCTTGGAATCGGCGTAGAGCGCGGCGAGCGCGGAGAGGCATCCGGAAATATCGCCGTCCGCTATCAGCCCGCAGAGCTCGAGCACGCGTTCGCTGCCGGAAAGGCCGACCGCGCGGGCGACCGCGGAGGCGTCCACCGTATCGCTCGCGGCGCGGCAGACGTCGAGCAGACTTATCGCGTCGCGCATTCCGCCGTCAGCGGCGGCGGCGAGCATACGCAGCGCGTCGTCGGTGACGGTGAAGCCCTCCGCCTGCGCGATATGCGAGAGGTAGGCGGCGATGGCTTCGGCGTCGATGCGGCGGAAATTGAAGCGCTGGCAGCGCGAAAGTATCGTCGCCGGCAGCTTGTGGACTTCGGTGGTCGCGAGTATGAATATGGCGTGCGCCGGCGGCTCCTCGAGCGTTTTCAGCAGCGCGTTGAAGGCGCCCGCGGAGAGCATGTGCACTTCGTCGATTATGTATATCTTGTATTTCGCGCGCTGGGGGAGATAGCTTATCTCTTCGCGCAGCGCGCGGATGTTGTCGACTCCGGTGTTGGAGGCGGCGTCGATCTCGATGACGTCGGTCAGCGTGCCGCTGTCGATCGCGCGGCAGATATCGCATTCGTTGCAGGGGTTGCCGTCCTTGGGCGAAAGGCAGTTGACCGCCTTGGCGAGTATTCTGGCGCAGGAGGTCTTGCCCGTGCCGCGCACGCCGGTGAAAAGATAGGCGTGCGAAATATTGCCGCCGGCGACCTCGTTTCTGAGGGTGACGGTGACCTGTTGCTGACCGGCGACCTGCGAGAAGTCGGCCGGACGGTATTTGCGGTAAAGCGCCTGTTTCATACTGCCTCCGTTGGAGAGATTGTCGTTTCCGATGAATAAACGAACGCGGGTGTCCCGAAGAAGGACAGCCCTACGGCTGCACGAGACGGGTACCGTTTAATGCTGCTCGGTTCCCCGCCTGACATGATTCGCGGCCGGTCCCCGCAGCGTTCATGCCGCCCTTCTTCGGAACACCCGCTGTCTGTTCCTGCGGATATTTTAACATATCCCGCGCGGATATGCAAGTTTTTTTGCTCCGAAATTGATATTTTTACACCGAAAATACAACTAATTATTGAAATATGACCGCCGCCGTTGTATAATTACAATGGTTTATAATTTCGGAATACCATCCGACGCGAACGACGCCTTGTTATCGGACGGCGTTTGCCAAAAAACAAAAAGCCGCACCGATACGGCAGAAGGAGAGAAAAAATGGAAATCAGAGTCGAAAAAGTCGAGCAGAGAAAGCAGAAGCCGGATTACAGCAATCTGACCTTCGGCGATTACTTCACCGACCACATGTTCATCATGAACTACACCGCCGGACAGGGCTGGCACGACGCCAGGATCGTACCCTACGGCGACATACTCGTTTCGCCCGCGGCGATGTGCCTGCACTACGGCCAGGAGGTCTTCGAGGGCATGAAGGCGTACCACGCCGCCGACGGCAGAACGCTGCTCTTCCGTCCGCGCAAGAACTTTGAGCGCATGAACGTTTCCAACGAGCGCCTCTGCATCCCGCCGATCGACGTCGACTTCGCGCTTAAAGCGCTCAAGGAGCTCATCAAGCTCGACGCCGAGTGGATCCCGCAGGAGCCCGGCACTTCGCTTTACATCCGTCCGTTCATCATCGCGGTCGACCCGCACCTCGGAGTACGCGCCGGCCACGAATACCTGTTCATTATTATTCTCTCGCCCGTCGGCTCTTATTACAAAGAGGGTCTGAACCCCGTCAAGATCTGGGTCGAGAATAAGTACGTCCGCGCCGTCAGAGGCGGTATGGGCTTCGCGAAGACGGGCGGCAACTACGCCGCTTCGCTGAAGGCGCAGGAGGACGCGCACGAGTTCGGCTACTCGCAGGTGCTCTGGCTCGACGGCGTCGAGAGAAAGTACATCGAGGAAGTCGGCGCGATGAACGTCTTCTTCAAGATCAACGGCGAATACGTCACCCCCGCCCTGCAGGGAAGCATCCTGCCCGGCATTACGAGAATGTCCTGCATCGAACTGCTTAAGCACTGGGGCGAGCCCGTCGTCGAGCGCCGCCTTTCCGTCGACGAGCTGGCGGAAGCCGCCGAGAACGGAGCGCTTGAGGAAGCGTTCGGCAGCGGCACCGCGGCGGTCATTTCGCCCATCGGCGAGCTTCACATCGGCGACCGCGCCTACACCATCAACGGCGGCAAGATCGGCGATATGTCCCACAAGCTCTACAAGGAGCTGACCGACCTGCAGTACGGAAGAAGCGAGGACGTCCTCGGCTGGACCGAAGAAGTCAAGCTGTAATCCCCGATACGTAAAACACACTTCAAGGAGACACTTCTTATGGAACGATTTGCGACAGAGAAGGCGCTGCTTTGCTCCGGCATAGCCGAACGCGGCAGGAAGAACCTGCGCCGCTGCATAGCGGAGGCCGAAAAAGCGTCCGGCGACCGCGCCGTTTTGAACGAGCTTCACCGCGCGGTGAACAGCGTCCGCCCCGCGAAGACGAAGCGGACGGAAGGCGCGCTGCCTGAAATCATCACCGTCGCCGCCGGCGGCAGAAAGTCCGCCGACTTCCCGATGCGTGAGGCCGCGCCCTGCGACGGCATCGCGCTCGAGGTCGAGTACGACGGCAGAAGCGGCGACGCGACGCTGACCGTAGGCGTCGGCTCCGACGCCGGATTCTCCTATATCGAGGGCATCGGACTTTCGCAGGAGAAGACGACGTTTTGGCTGACTTACGACCTTTTCGTTCCCGCGGTCAGGCGCGCGGAGCGCATCGTCGTCGCGCTCGAGTCCGACGAGGACGTCGAAGTGCGTGTAACGCCGCTCTGCTTCTTCAGCGAGCAAGTGGAGCCGGATCTCCGCACGCCTTACTCCGAGGATCCCGTTTCCGAAACGCGCAACGACAGGTTCTATAAGATTGTCGACATAGCGACCGGACGCGCCCTCGCGCTCGTCCCGCGCATAAAGGAGACCGACCTGCGCTGGGAGCAGTCGCTGATCCACACCGACAAGGGACAGCACCTCGCGCTTGAGAAGCGCGCCCGCGACTATACGCAGGAGTGGCAGCTCTATAAGACCGAATACGGCAAATACCACGTTATCAACAAATCCAACGCCAATCATATCCAGCTCGACGAGCGCGGCAAGCCCTTCCCGACGGACGTCAATATGAACTGTCCGTCGCAGGATTTCGACCTGCTGCCCGCCGGGCCGGGCAAGTTCTCGATAATAGGCGAGGGCGGCAGGCCCCTGACCTGCGAGAACTGCAAGGACGGCGTCTGGGCGCTCTTCGAGATCGCCGAGGACGAATGGGTGGAGACCTTCCGCGACGACTTCGACGGCGAGGAGCTCGACAGGAGCGTATGGGGCGTCTATAACAAAAAGATAAGGCCGGATACCGAGCCGGTCTGTTTCCTCGACCGCAAGGAGAACTTTTGGACGGAAGACGGCAACCTCGTCATCCGCACCTCCGACGACGGATACGACGGCATCCCGCAGACCGGCGCGTATATGGATACGCGCGGACTCTACGGCGTTACCTACTGCAAGATGGAGATGCGCGCGCGTCTCGCCACCGGCGCGTGGATATGGCCCGCGTTCTGGTCGATGGGCATCGTCGGCAACTGGCCCTACCAGGGCGAGATCGACGTCATGGAGCTCGTCGGCGGAGGCGAACACGGCGAGCTGGACTCCAAGCTCTTCGGTACGCTCCACTGGGCGACCGAGGTCAGCAGGCACATGGAGAAGGGCGTCGACTTCTGCTTCAAGGATTACGAGAATCTCAACGACCGCTACCACACCTACGCGGCGGAGTGGGAATACGACCACCTGCGCCTTTACACCGACGATATGCTCTATATGGCGATGCACCTCGACTCCGACGGCAAGAAATGGGGCTTCGGCGACAACCCGCACTACCTCATTCTCAACACCTCCGTCAGAGGACCCGGCGAAGAGAAGGCGTATCCCGAAACGCCGGCCGAATCGCTCTATTATATCGACTGGGTGCGCTGCTGCAAGCGCGCCGGAGAAGTGACCTGCGCGGCCGAGCCGGTCGAAGACGCGAAAGCGCCCGACTACGTCAACGGCGCGGCGCGCGAATGGCTCAACAAGGTCTGCGCCTCTCCGGACGGCAGATACGCCGCCGCCGCGGGGCAGGGCGGAGAAGTCTTCGTCTACGGGCAGCATAAAGACGGGCTGCTCTTCACGCTGCGCGAGCCGGAGGTCGCCGTCGAGGCGATCACCTTCACTCCGGACGGGAGCAAGCTGTGCGTGCCGAACCGCGACGGAGAAATATTCATCTACGACTGCGCCGACTTCACGAAGGCGCCGCTCGTCATCGACGACGCCGGCACCTTCAACGAGTTCGCCGCCTTCACGCCGGACGGCAGGGCCTTCCTCGCCGGCGGCAGAGACACGATCGAGCGCGGCAGGCCGAACGCGAAGGAAAGCCGCGTCCTGCGCCTCTGGGGCGTAGACGGAGCGCTGATTTCCGAAGCCGCGACCGGCAGCGACGTGAGAAACGCCGCGGTTTCCGCGGACGGCAAACTCGCCGCCGCCGTCTGCTCGGACGGCAGCGCGCGCGTTTACGAGCTGCCGCTGCTGACGCAGGTATTCCGCTTCGATAACGAAGACGGCGCCGCGATGCGCGGAGTCGACTTCGCGCCGGACGGTTCCCTCGCTTTCTCCGACGAGGCGGGCAGGATATACCTCTGCGATCTGAAGAAAAAGCAGGTGCGCGCCGCCAACAAGGTCAACCCGTCCTCCGTGCGCCGCGTGCGCTTCTCGCCGGACGGCTCGAGTCTGCTCGCTGTCTGCGCGGATAACTGCGCCCGCCTGTTCGACTCCGCGACCGGAACGCAGTCCGCGACGCTCGGCGGCTTCGCCGAGCTTGTCAGCGAGGCGAAGTTCTCGCCGGACGGCAAGCGCATCGCCGTTTCGTCCTACGACGGCAGCGTGAAGCTGTTCGACGGCGACGGAGCTTATCTGACCGCGCTCCGCACCGACAACCCCAAGGGCAGATGGGTCATGGATATCGCCTTCTCCGCGGACGGCTCGCGTCCGTTCGCGGCGATGGGCATTCTGAATACCGACTACTGCGTCTGGAATATTTGACAAGGAGAACGAGATGAGAAGATTTACAGCCGCGCTCCTCGCGCTGATAATGTGCCTGGCGTTCGCTGCCTGCTCGCCGAAGGAAAACGGCGGTAGCGCGAGCGCTCCGAACTCTGAAGAAGAGGTCAATCCGGTCGACGACAAAGCGCCTCTCGCCGCGAAGATCTCGGAAGCGGAGCCGCTTATCTTCGGCAACGCCGACGAGCAGACGAGAAAATACCTGACCGGCGCTGTCGATAACGCGAAGCGCCACTACGACGACCCCGAATGCAAGTCCTCCGATATGGAGAACTCCATCGCCGATATCGGCCGCGCCGTCGCCGCGCTGAAGGACGGCGCGTTCGAGTCCGTTGCGATCCCCGGCCTCGCGGCGTTCACCTCCGCGGAGCGATCCGCCGCTCCGGACGGCGCCGCCGACGCGGTGAAGTTCACCGGCAGCGTGACCTCCGACGGAGACCCCTTCGGCGGCGCGCTCGCGAACGCGGACGGACTGACATTTCACTTTGAAGCCGCCGCCCCGTCCGGAAGGTTGACCGTAACGCTTAAGGCGGGGGAGACCGCCTTTGCCGCCGACCTGCCCGTTCCGGCGCAGGCGTCGGATATGCGCGTTTCGTTCGACTTCTTCAAGGGCGCGGAGGGGACGTACCTCATCGACGTACTGCCTTCGATAAACTCGATCGCCTTCGCGTCGGACGGCGAATGCTACGTATCGAACCTCGCGGCGTACGCCGAAACGCTGGAGACCGCGAAGGGCGGCGTCTACGTCCACACGGCTTCATCAGTTTCGAACGAAAAGTTCTATAAGATAACCGATTCCCGCGGCACCGTGCTGACATACGGGCCCGCGATAACCGAGCGCCAGCTCAAATGGGCGGAAACGCTCGTTATGCACGACGATAACCAGTCGCTGACCTTCACCCAGGACGCCGGCGACGACACGCAGCTGTGGCAGATATACAAATGCGCCTCCGGCGCCTACCGCATCGTCAACAAGGGCAC
The DNA here is from genome assembly GCA_017438525.1 of Clostridia bacterium. Taxonomy (NCBI): domain Bacteria; kingdom Bacillati; phylum Bacillota; class Clostridia; species Clostridia bacterium. The sequence continues at coordinate 34,122 of JAFRVI010000022.1, read as the reverse complement.
CGGCCTCGCGCTGACCACCAACGTCGAGTTCGACCTCTTCATGAAGGAGGCGGATATGACGAACGCCAAGCAGGAGTTCGGCGTCAGGTCGCTCGGCGGCGGAAACTTCGCGATAACCTACGCGGACGCCTATTCGCTCGCGACCCTGAGCGCTAAGGCGGTGCTGAAGAAGGGCACCGGCGGCTCCATGAAGCTGACGGAGTACGACTACGGCGCGTGGGAGCTCGTCAAGGCGGACGAATTCGACGGCGAGAAGCTCGACCGTTCGATGTGGACTCCCGCCGACGGCAAAACGCGCGGCGACACCGAGCCCATATATTACCGCGACAGCGAGAACAATCACTATATCGAAAACGGCAACCTCGTCATCAAGAGCAAGATCGAGGAATACAAGGGCTACCACGCCACCAGCGCCTCGCTCGAGACCTCCGGCAAATACGGTCAGTCCTTCGGCCGCGTCGACGTCAGGGCGAAGGTCCCGGGCGGCGCGTACATCTGGCCGGCGATCTGGATGATGGGCGCCGAGAGCATGTGGCCGCACGACGGCGAGATAGACATCATGGAAAACGGCTGGGTCGACGCAGAGAACAGCACCGAGGAGGGCATAGTCAAGGGGCATAACCTTTACGGAACGCTCCACTGGTTCGGCGACGAGGGTTACCATATGTCGAAGAACTACAACTTCCCGATCTCGCGCGACAAGCTGCTCAGCGACGAATACCACGTTTACTCCGCGGAATGGGATTCCGAACAGGTGAGGATACTCGTCGACGGTATGCTCTATATGACGCTGAACGTCAACAGCGACTCCATGCGCTGGGGCTTCGGCGCGCAGCCGCACTTCCTGATACTGAACACCTCCGTTTCCGGCCCCGGCAACGATCAGCTGCCGAGCGGTATGCCGGATACGTCGTATTATTACGTGGACTACGTCCGTTTCTACAAGCGCAGCGGCGAGGTTTCGCAGACAGCGAACATCTCCGTCGACGCCGGCAATGCGACCGTGCACAACCTCGGCAGCGACCGCGTCAAGGCGATAGTCACCTCCGCGGACGGCAAATACACCGCCGTCGTCGGCAGAGGCGGCTCAATCAAGCTTTATAACGCGAAAAAATCGGAGCTGCTCGGCGAGATGAACGGCAAGGGCAAGCTTTACACCTGCGCCGCCTTCTCTCCGGACGGCAAAATGCTTGTCGCCGGCTCGCGCGACGGCGTGCTGACCTTCTGCGAGACCGAGGACCTCATCGCGTGGGACGTCGATAACTACCACGTCTACCACGACGCCGTCGCCTTCACGGGCAACGGCGAATACGTCGTCGCCGGCGGCAGGAACTACGACGACCAGTCGAGCTATTCCCGCGCCATGTTCGTCTTCGACGCCTCCGGCAACAAGGTCAAACAGGTCGACCTCGAGAGCGATATCCGCGCCATCGCCGCGGCGGGCAGCACAGTCGCGCTCGCGCTCGGCAACTCCAAAGTGCAGATTTACGACGCATCGAGCTTCGCGCTCCGCCACACTCTGACCGGACACACGTCCGCCGTCAGAGGCATAGACCTGACCGCTGACGGCTCCCGCCTCGTCACCTCCGACGAGAACGGAAATGTCATCGTTTGGGACGCCGCGTCCGGCGCCCGCGTAAACAAGATGAAAAACACCCGCACCGCGCCGGTGACGAAGGTGCGCTTCCTTGACGGCGGCAGACGCGTGGTCTGCGCCTCCGAATCGGGAGATCTCCGCATCTTCACCGTCTCTACCGGCAGACTTTATTCGCTGATGGGCGGCTACGGTTCGCTCGTCCGCGACTTCGACGTATCGAAGGACGGCAGTATGCTCGCCGCCTGCTCCTACGACGGCTCCGTGCGCACCTACCGCAGCGACGGAACGCTGCTCGAAGCGGTCACCGTCGCAGACGGATCGGGAAGCTGGGTGGAGAGAGCCTCCTTCTGCTCCGGCAAGCGCGTTATGTTCGGCATGAACCATCCCGCGACCGGACTTTACGTTATGCGCCTGACGAAGAAGTGACAAAACGACCGAAAAAACACTCTGGAGGGACACGCCTATGAAAATTGCGCTCGCGATAATACTCATATGCCTTTTCGCGCTCGGGTGCCTGACGCTGCCTGCGCCGCGTACTCACGTTAAGGCGGAGGAGATGCCCGACGCCTACGAGGGCTACGATTTCACGCCGCTGCCCGCGTTCGAGCAGTTCGATAAGTCGGAGCTGCAGCAGCTGCTGATGACCGGCTTCGATCCGCGCACCGCGGACTTCACCGACGAGCTCGCCTCGCAGGGAGTCCCCCGCGCGCTGCGGCTCGACGTCACCTCCACCGGTATCAAGGCGATCTCGACCTCGCGCCACATGCACGTCAAAGACGAGCTGTTCTACGACGGACTCGCCGACGTCGGCGGAAAGACCTTCAACTGCGGCATGAACCTGAGCGAATACGACGGCTTCATGTTCCGCGTCGACGGCTACACAGACGCGATATTTGTTATAATGCGCCGTTCGCCGTGCGGAGGGCCTTACGGCTATCAGGGCGACGAGGAGCATCAGGCGATTTACAATCAGTACGGCATCGGCCCGTACTTCCGCACCGCGATGCTGTTCCCGGACGAGAACGGCTACGTGAAGGTGCAGTTCAGCGTGCTCCACGGCGGCTACGTCTGGTGGGAGCAGGGCGGTCTCCGCGAAGAGTTCGCAAAGCTCAATTCGATAGACATCATCTTCGATAATCAGAAGATAAACGCCGGAGCGACCTATTACGTTTCCGACTTCAAGCTTTACAAAGAGCCGCCGTCCGGCAGAGGGCTCGACAAGCTGATATCCAAGCTCGAGGAGACCGACGCCGACGGCGAATACGCGGCGGAGCTTATCGCGGCGAAAGCCGCGCTCGAAAGCGGCACCGAGGCGCAAAAGAAGGAGCAGATCAGAACGCTGACGCTGCTGCTGAAGCCCGTGCTGCTCCGTGAGCTTTACGCCAACTCATACGCCTCGATGAAAAACCGCATCACGTCGTCCGGCTATTCTCCGACGTCGGTGACTGGGCTTTACGACTGCATGTACGTCCGCGACACGTCGATCCAGTCGCTGATGCATACGAATCAGGGCGACACCGACCTTTCGCGCCGCCTGCTGCGCTACGTTCTGAGCGTCTACAGGCACCTCGGCGTCAGCTTCCCGACCCACGTCATATCCGACCTGAAAGAAACCGAATACGGCAACAACGCCGGCGCGTCGCCGGGGCAGTATTCGGCGCTTATAAAGCTCGGCGGGAGCGCTTACGCCTCGCAGGAGATAAGCGGCGATGACGCGACCGTAACCTCCGTCGGCGTGTGGATGTCGCGCAAGGATAACGCACGCGGCATGATAAACGCGGAGCTGAAGCGCGACGGTTTCACCGTCGGAACGGTAAAGCTGAAAGCGTCGGAGCTGCCGTCCGCTAAGGGCTACGTCGTTTTCGAGTTCGGCCTGCCGCTCGATCCGGTCAGGAACGGCAGCTACACGCTGACGCTTTCCGCGCCGGATTCGCCGGAGGGCAGCATAACGTGGTACGGCCGCAAGAACTATAAGGGCCTGATAACGAAGCTCAACGGCGTCGCGATAAGCGGCGAAGCGTCCTACGAAGCGTTCAAGACGCGCGTTACCTTCGAGAGCACCGAAGCGCAGACGGATACCGTCCTCGCGCTTGCTCACGCGTGGATTGCCTACGCGAACGCGGCTCCGGAAACGCCCGAGGACGTGGAGTTCATCGCGCAGTCCTATCCGATAATCAAGCGTTACGTCAACGCCTACGTCGAGGGCGGCTTCATAGACGACGGGCTGAATCTCATCCGCAACGACTTCCTCGAGCACTCGCGCGACGGAAGGAAGTGGAAGTGCTACGACCTGATAACCAACGCCTACGCCTCGCAGGTGTTTCACGAATTCGCGGAGTTCGACTCCGCGCTCGGCAACGCCGAAGAAGCGGCGAAGTGGAGCGCGCTCGCCGAGCGCATCCGCGGCGGGATCAACGAAACGCTCGTCACCGAGGTCAACGGCAAACGCGTTTACGCGGAGCTTATCGATATCGCGAACGGCGACAGATTCATCAAGGGTATGTCGTGGGTTAATCTCGCTCCGATCGCGGCGGGCTGGTACGGCATGGACGAGCGGATAATGAGGGATACCTTCGCGGCGTACCGCGAGATCGCTTCTGTCAGCTACGGCGCATACCCGATGCTCGACGCCTGCTATTATATGGATACCGGCCGCTACGGCAACCACGTCATCGGCAAGGGGTATTCGTGGGAGCTGATGTTCAGCGCGGCGGTCGGCGATACCGCGCGCGTCGACGAAATGACCGAGTTCATGCTCATGAACTCTCCGGCGAGCAATATGTACCCGGAGAGCTGGTGGTATCCGGACAGGTTCTCCGACGTCGGCAACCAGGAGCACTCCTCGTGGATCGCCTACGCGATGGCGACGGTGTATCCGGAGCTGAAGGACGCCGTCCGGCGACCGGAGGGCGACGTTGACGGCGACGGCGAAGTCACCGTTACCGACGCGCTCGCCTCGCTCCGCATGGCTATCGACCCGAAGGAATACTACGATTCCGAAAAGCGCCTCGCCGACATGGACGGCGACGGCGAAGCGACCGTTTCCGATACGCTGCGCATCCTGCGCTGCGCCGCGAAGCTCGCGTAGCTCCGCATATAACAGTTATTATCCCGCAAAGGCGGATTAAATAATAAAGGGGTAGAAACAAATGGAAAAGAAAAGCAAATCCAAGCTCATCAGACTTATAATCGCTCTCGTCGTGCTCGGCGCGATCGTCGGCATCGGCTACGCGACGAAGGTCTTCAGCCTCGACTTCAGCGGCGTTGAGATCAGCGGCAAGGTCATCGTCAAGCTGCTCGTTATGATCTTCGGCGTCATCGTCGTCGAATCGCTGCTCGCGTTCATCCTCTCGATCCCGAATCCGAAGAGCCACCGCGCCCGCTCCGTGCTCTCCGTTATCTCCAGCCTGCTGAAATACGTGGCGGCGATAGTCATTATCTGCTGGGGCCTCTCCATTATCGGAGTCAACGTCTCCACGATAGTCGCCAGCGTCGGCATTTTGGCCCTGGTCGTCGGCTTCAGCGCCGAGAGCTTGATCGCGGACGTAGTCACCGGCGCGTTCATGATCTTCGAGAATCAGTATAACGTCGGCGACATCGTCGAGATCGACGGCTTCCGCGGCACCGTTACCAATATCGGCATCCGCACGACCTGCATTACCGATCCCGGCGACAACGTCAAGATAGTCAACAACTCCGCGATAAAGACGATCCTCAACCGTTCCGACAGACTCTCCCGCAGCGTCAGCGACATCGCGATCCCCTACGGCACCGACCTCGAGAAGCTTGAGGCCGCCATCCCCGCTCTGATGGAAGAGATCTATAACAACCACACCGATATGATGAAGATGCCCCCGAAATACCTCGGCGTCCAGCAGCTCGCCGACAGCTCCGTTGTGCTCCGCTTCGTCGTCAACGTCGACGAAAAGGACCTTTACGCCGGCGCCCGCGTGCTCAACCACGATCTGCTTCTCGGCTTCCGCAAGCTCGGCGTCGAGTGCCCGTTCCCGCAGGTCGACGTTCACTCTTATTGATGATTGCGAGTTGATCGAACCGTGAAAAAGTTTTATGACAGCGAGTTTCACTTCTCGCCCGAAGAAAACGAGCTTGCGCGCACAGTCAACGACGTCGAGGAGCTGGCGGATCCGTTTTACGACGACTGCCTGATTTCCAAAGAGCCGAAGCGCGTGATATACGACGAATACAAGCAGGGCAGCGGAGCCCTCGCCGACGACCGGAAGGACGGCAGGCGCGCGCGGCTGAAGAAGCTTATGCTTATGCAGGCGGCGTCCGTTCTGGCGATAGTGTCTGTGGTGACCGCCGCCGCGGGCGCGGACCCGCTCGGCAGCAACTCGCTTTTCGGAGGCGGCTCGTCCGTGACTCCGTCGCCCGGCGGTTCCTCGGTCGTCACTCCGGTGACGCCTGTCGTGACGGAGGACGACACCGTCTTCCCGACGCTCGGCAATCTAAACCCCGATTTCGCCGGCGACTACGCATGGAGCGGCACCGGAACGGCGAACTCCGAGGAATACGTGCGCTTCTACTCGAAGGGCGACACTCGCTACACCTATCTCGTTATGGGCGGCGCGTGGTCGCAGATGGGCGTCTACGAGGACGACGGCACCTTCAGCCCGAACACCCTCGGCAGCAGCCCGAACGCCGTCTACGATAAGGAGACCAACACTCTCACGCTGACGAACTTCAACGCCTCCGTGCTCGATATGAACCTCATGGGCAACGGCTTCACCGTGAAGCTGGAGGGGGATAACTCCCTCGATCAGCTCGTGCTATGGGGCGCGATGTACGGCGGCAGCGTGACCTTTACCGGCGACGGCTCGCTCACGCTCGGCAAGGCGGGCGACGTAAACTACGGCCTGCTTATCAACGGCGAGAACAGCCAGTCCTGCGTCATGGTCAAGAAGGGCGTCAAGCTCGATATCTACGGCACCGACGGCGCGATAATAGTCGGAGACAGCACGATGGATCCCGCTATCTACATTTCCGATTATCTCACGCTCACCGGCGGCGAGATAACGAGCGTAAAGAACGAGAGAGGCGCCTACGACTGCACCGTGCTCGGCGCGGACGGCAACCCCGCCACTCACGTTACCGTCGAATGACCTGACGGATAATAACAAAAAAGCGCCGGAACTTGCGTTCCGGCGCTTTTCGTATGCGGTTTTATTCGTAGTCGACGACGTCGGCCCAGCGGTGGAGGAACTCGCGTTCATCGGCGTTGCCCTTGACGCTCTGCGAAGCGGCGACGATGGGCAGCCACTTCTGAACGTACTGCCTCGCGGTGTCGCTCTTATCGCAGAAAAGGCGCATATACTTCTCCGCGAGCGCGTCCTGCCCCTTCAGGCAGAAGAGCAGGTACGTCCGCGCCGCGTCGGCGGAGGCGTTGCCCTGCGTGGCGTGAGACCAGTCGAGGATATACGGCTCGCCGTCCGGCGTAATGATGATATTGGAGGGGCGGAAGTCGCCGTGGCAGAGCTTCTTGTGCTTCGGCATCGCCTCAAGGCGCGTGTGAAGCTCGTAGCGCACCGTCGCGGAAAGGTCGGTCTCGCTTATCTTGCGGTTCATCTTGTCCTGCAGCTTGTTGAGCAGCGGGCAGGTCTGCGCGTGCATTTTGAGCTGGAGGTCGACGAAAAGCGCGAGGTATTCGTCCACCTTTTCCGGGTGTTCGTCCATAAGCTGCGCGAGCGTTTTGCCCTCGATGAACTGTGAAACGATCGCCCACTTGCCGTCGATGACCGTAACCTCGAGCACCTTCGGGATATTCAGTCCGGTCTCCTCGACGCGCGCCTGGTTGAGCGCCTCGTTGAGGATGTCGGCTTTGGAAAAATCGCTGTCGAAGACCTTTAAGCAGCGGTCGCCGTCGCGGTAGACGGTCTTGTTTTTTCTGACTGCGATGATCTCGTTAAGGTTCATACGCTCCTCCTTTACGCTTTGGCGCGGCGCGCGGGCTTCTTCGCGCCGGGGGTCTCTTTTTCGGTGAAGTGTCTGCCGTAATAGGCGTTGAGGTACATCTGCTTTATCTCGCTCATGAGCGGATAGCGGGGATTCGCGCCGGTGCACTGGTCGTCGAACGCCTGCTCGGTCATTTCGTCGAGCCGGTCGAGGAAATCCTTTTCGTCAACGCCGTAATCCCTGATGGTCGGCTTGATCCCGACTCTCGCTTTGAGGGCGTTGACAGCGGCGATGAGGTTCTCGAGCTTTTCGGCGTCGTTATTGCCGCCGAGCCCGAGCGCGTCGGCGATCTCGGCGTAACGCGCGAGCGCGTGCGGATGCCTGTACTGCGGGAAGGTGCCCATCTTCGCGGGCGCCTCGGCGGAGTTGAAGCGGAGCACCTCTTCTATCATCAGCGCGTTTGCGACGCCGTGCGCGATATGGTGGAACGCGCCGAGCTTGTGCGCCATCGAGTGGCATACGCCGAGGAAGGCGTTGGCGAACGCCATTCCCGCCATCGTCGCGGCGTTGGCCATCTTTTCGCGGGCCTCTACGTCGTTCTGCCCGTCGTCGTAAGCGCGGGGCAGGTACTTGAATATGACCTGCAGCGCCTGCTTCGCAAGGCCGTCCGTGTAGTCGGTCGCCATAACGGAGGCGTACGCTTCGAGCGCGTGCGTGACCGCGTCGATGCCGGAGGCGGCGGTCAGTCCCTTAGGAGCGCTCATATGGAAATCGGTGTCGATTATCGCCATATTCGGCAGCAGCTCATAGTCCGCGAGCGGGTATTTGACTCCGGTCGTCTCGTCGGTGATGACGGCGAAAGGAGTGACCTCGGAGCCGGTGCCTGCGGAGGTCGGGATCGCGATGAAATACGCCTTTTCGCCCATCTTCGGGAAGGTGTAAACGCGCTTGCGTATGTCGATAAAGCGCATCGCCATATCCATAAAGTCGGCTTCCGGATGCTCGTAGAGGACCCACATTATCTTAGCGGCGTCCATCGCGGAGCCGCCGCCGATCGCGATTATGCAGTCGGGCTTGAAGGCGCTCATCTGCGCGGCGCCCTCCTTTGCGCTCGCGAGTGTCGGATCGGGCGCGACGTTGAAGAAGGTCGCGTGCGCAAGGCCGAGCTCGTCGAGCTTGTCGGTCACGGGTTTGGTGAAGCCGTGCTCGTAGAGGAAAGCGTCGGTCACGATGAAGGCGCGCTTTCTGCCGAGCGTGTTTTTGAGCTCGTCAAGCGCGACGGGCGTGCAGCCCTTTTTGATATAAACCTTTTCGGGAGCTCTGAACCAAAGCATATTCTCTCTCCTTTCGGCGACGGTCTTGATATTCAGCAGGTGCTTTACGCCGACGTTTTCGCTGACGCTGTTGCCGCCCCAGGAGCCGCATCCGAGCGTAAGCGAAGGCGCGAGCTTGAAGTTATAAAGATCTCCGATCCCGCCGTGCGAGGAGGGAGTGTTGACGAGCACGCGGCAGGTCTTCATCCTCGCGGCGAAGGCGTCGAGCCGGTCTCGGCAGGCGGTTTCGTCGAGATAGATCGAGGAGGTGTGGCCGTAGCCGCCGTCGGCGATGAGGCGCTCCGCCTTTGCGAAGGCGTCTTCGAGGTTTTCGGCCTTATACATCGCGAGCACCGGCGAGAGCTTTTCGTGCGCGAATTCTTCCGAAAGCTCGACGCTTTCGACCTCGCCGATGAGTATCTTCGTGCCCTCCGGCACCTTGACTCCGGCGAGGGAAGCGATCGTGAAGGCGCTCTGTCCGACGATTTTGGCGTTCAGCGCGCCGTTGATGATGATCGTCTTTCTGACCTTTTCGAGCTCGCCGCCCTTGAGGAAGTAGCAGCCGCGGCGCGCGAATTCATCCTTGACCGCGGCGTAGACCTTTTTGTGAACGATTACCGACTGCTCGGAGGCGCAGATCATTCCGTTGTCGAAGGTCTTTGAGTGGATGATGGAATTGACCGCGAGGATAACGTCCGCGCTCTCGTCGATGACCGCCGGGGTGTTTCCGGCGCCGACGCCGATCGCGGGCTTGCCGGAGGAGTACGCCGCCTTGACCATTCCGGGGCCGCCGGTGGCGAGGATGATGTCCGCCTCCTTCATCAGCAGGTTGGTCATATCCAGACTCGGCGCGTCGATCCAGTCGATGACGCCCTTAGGAGCGCCGGCAGCTTCCGCGGCTTCGCGGATGATGCGCGCCGCCTCGGCGGTGCAGTTCTTCGCGCGCGGATGCGGGCTGATGATTATCGCGTTGCGCGTTTTCAGCGCGATCAGGCATTTGAAGATCGCCGTCGAGGTCGGGTTCGTGGTGGGGATGACCGCGGCGACGACGCCGAGCGGCTCGGCGATGCGCGTGATCCCGAAGGCGGGGTCGCGCTCGATAACGCCGCAGGTACGGGTGTCCTTATATGCGTTATAGATGTATTCGGCGGCGTAATTGTTTTTGATGACCTTGTCTTCGACGACGCCCATTCCGGTCTCCGCGACCGCCTGCTTCGCGAGCGGCAGCCGCGCCTTGTTCGCGGCGGAAGCGGCGGCGGCGAATATCCTGTCGACCTGCTCCTGCGTGTAGGTCGAGAAGACGCGCTGCGCTTCTCTGATACGCGCTATCGCGGCCTCCAGCGCCGCAACGCTGTCTATTGGGACTCTTTCGTTCTTGCTCATAAGCTTTCCTCCATAGGAACTCCGCCGCGTCCGCGGCGCTTTATTCTCACGAGCTTATTATAACCGATGAAAAGCGAAACCGCAACCCGTCGGGGCGTATAATTTAATTTAATATCCGCTCCACAAATGGACAAAATACACAAAACCGCGCTCCGCTGTTGCGTTTTCGGCAAAAAGGTGGTAAACTGTATAAGTTACAGAATATAAAACATACCGGAGGTAAACCGCAATGAGCGAATGCACACACGATTGTTCCACCTGCGCGAGCAACTGCGCCGAAAGGCAGGAGCCGCAGGATCTGAAAGAAAAACTCAACGACCTTTCCGAAGTCAAAAAGGTCGTCGGTATCGTCAGCGGCAAGGGCGGCGTCGGCAAATCGCTGGTAACGTCCCTGCTCGCGACGGTGATGAAGCGCCGCGATTATCAGGTAGGCATCCTCGACGCCGACGTTACCGGCCCCTCTATACCGAAGACCTTCGGCATAAAGGGCAGGGCGCAGGGCGACGAAAACGGCCTCTATCCCGCGCAGTCCGCGACGGGCGTTAAAGTCATGTCCGTCAACCTGCTGCTTGAGAACGACAGCGACCCCGTCGTCTGGCGCGGTCCCGTCATCGCGGGCATAGTCAAGCAGTTCTGGTCGGACGTCGTCTGGGGCGACGTGGACTTTATGTTCGTCGATATGCCTCCCGGAACGGGCGACGTGCCGCTGACGGTGTTCCAGTCGCTGCCCGTCGACGGCATCATCGTCGTCACCTCGCCGCAGGAGCTGGTCGGAATGATCGTCGAGAAGGCGGTCAAGATGGCCGGCCTGCTCAACGTCCCCGTGCTCGGCGTCGTTGAGAATATGTCCTACTTCGAATGCCCCGACTGCCACGGAAAACACAGCATCTTCGGCGAGAGCCGCATTGACGAAACCGCGAAGAAGCTCGGCGTCGACACCGTTTCGCGCATTCCGATAAACCCGAAGCTCGCCGCCGCCTGCGACAAGGGCGCGATAGAGCTTTTCGAGGGCGACTGGCTCGACAATATCGCCGACAAGCTGGAGAAGATCTGAACGCTCCGCGAAAGGATTATTTGAAAGCAGGTGAGTTTATGAAAGGATATCTGAAAATAATAGCTCTTATTCTGATGAACTATTTATTAGTTGCGATAGGTGCGGCATTCCATTTTCTCGGTGCAGGCGCATGGATATTTCTGCTTGTCGGTCTGTTTGCACTTGCTTATGCCGATTTTCGTTTTTCGGAAAAACTGTCGGGGCTTATAATTTTGTTTTTGAATTTATTATTGTCGAACACTATTGCGATTCAGCTCTCCTATTTGTTATACAATATAACAAATGGTATAAGAGAAGATCCGGAAGGAGATTTGCTCGCTTTAATGGCTCTGTCTGTCGGTATCATTATAACGCTTACGCTTTTCGGTATGGCGTGTTATATAAAGAGCAAAAAGTTGAAAGAAACGGAAAGCAAGGTCGTCATATAAACGTATGCGGTTTTCGCCAAGATAGAAACCGTCTGACAATTCTACGCATAAAGAGGTTGCTATGAGCAGAAAAGTTGAAGAGAGCGCCGCGGCGAAGCGGCTGCTGAAATACGCCGCGTTCCACACGACGAGCGACGAGGACAGCGAAACGTCGCCCTCGACCGCGCGGCAGTTCGCGCTTGCCGAGGCGCTGCGCGACGAGCTTATCGCGCTCGGCGTTTCAAACGTGCGCATGAGCGAGTATTGTTACGTTTACGGCGAAATACCCGCTTCCGCGGGCTGCGAAAACGCGCCCGCGATCGGATTCATCGCGCATATGGACACCTCGCCGGACGCCCCCGGCGAAAACGTCCGCCCGCGCGTGTGGGAGGACTACGACGGCGGCGACGTCGCGATAGGGAACGGACTGACGCTTTCCGTCCGCGACTTCCCGCACCTGAAAGGGCTGGCGGGGCGCACGCTGATCACGACCGACGGCACGACTCTGCTCGGCGCTGACGACAAGGCGGGAGTCGCCGAAATAATGACGCTCGCCGAGCGCGTTTTGAAAGAGAATATTCCGCACGGGAAGATCTGCATCGGCTTCACGCCGGACGAAGAGGTCGGCAGAGGGCCGGACCACTTCGACGTCGAGGGCTTCGGCGCGGATTTCGCCTACACCGCGGACGGCGATATGGAGAACTGCATCGAGTTCGAGAATTTCAACGCCGCCGCGGCGAAGGCCGTTTTCACCGGCAAGAGCGTGCATCCCGGCACGGCGAAGAACGTTATGATCAACGCCGCGCTGCTCGCTACGGAGTTCAACGCCGCGCTCCCGAAGGGGCAGACGCCGGCGGATACCGAGGGCTACGAGGGCTTCTGGCACCTGACCGATATGCAGGGCGACGTTTCGTCCGCCGTGCTGCAGTACATAATCCGCGATCACGACGCGGCTTCTTTCGCCGCCCGCGTGAAAACGCTTGAAAGTATAGCCGCCGATATGAACGCCCGCTACGGCGAGGGAACGGTCAAGCTGACCGTCCGCGAGCAATACCGCAATATGCGCGAGCGCATCGAGCCGTGCATGCACCTGGTCGAGAACGCCGAAGCGGCGATAGCGGAGGGCGGTATGACTCCGGTCCGCAAGCCCGTCCGCGGCGGCACGGACGGCGCGCGCCTCTCCTTCATGGGCCTGCCGTGCCCGAACCTCGGCACCGGCGGCAACGCTTTCCACGGCCCTTACGAGCACGCCACGGTCGAGGGCATGGACGCCGCCGTCGGCACGCTGGTCGGTATAGTAAAACGCTACGCCGGCTGACGCGCGCCGATAAAAACAAAGAAGCACCCGCGTAAGCGGATGCTTCCCTAATGGAGCTGTTGACGGGATTCGGACCCGTGACCTCCGCCTTACCAAGGCGGTGCGCTACCAACTGTGCCACAACAGCAGCAACGATTATTATATAGGCGCGGGTGAAAAATGTCAAGTGTTTTTTTATATTTTTTTGCGAACTTGAAAATTTTTGCTTGACAACGCGGCCGCGTTGTAATATAATCACAATTACGGCTGTTGCCGAGAATACGGCGGTATAGCTCAGTTGGCTAGAGCATTCGGTTCATACCCGGAGTGTCGTTGGTTCGAGTCCAACTACCGCTACCACAGGGAAGACGATCCGCGAGGGTCGTCTTTTCTTTTTGTTTCACGAAATACCGAAATCGGACGCGATTATATTGACTGTTTCGCGCGGATATGGTATAATGCCGATGTTAATAATAATATTCAGGAGGTATTATTATGGAGCCCGTAACAATCGTAATCATAGTCGTCGCCGCATTCGTGCTGCTCTTCATCCTCGCGAATATGAAGATAGTGCCGCAGGCGCACGAGTACGTCATCGAATTCCTCGGGAAGTACAAGACCACCTGGGCGGCCGGTTTTCACGTGCTGATCCCGTTCTTCGAGCGCATCGCCCGCAGGATCACGCTGAAGGAGCAGGTGCTCGACTCCCCGCCGCAGCCCGTTATCACGAAGGATAACGTCACGATGCAGATCGACACCGTCGTCTACTTCAAGGTGTTCGACTCCAAGCTTTTCACCTACGGCGCGGTCAACCCCATCAGCGCGCTCGAGAACCTCACCGCCACGACGCTGCGTAACATCGTAGGCGAGCTGGAGCTCGACGGAACGCTCACCAGCCGCGACACGATCAACGCCAAGATGACCGAGATCCTCGACGAAGCCACCGACCAGTGGGGCATCAAGGTCAGCCGCGTTGAACTGAAAAACATCATCCCGCCCAGAGAGATACAGGTCGCGATGGAGAAGCAGATGAAGGCGGAACGCGACCGCCGCGAAACGCTGCTTCAGGCGGAGGGCCACAAGGCCGCCGCGATCACCCGCGCGGAGGGCGACAAGCAGGCGATGATCCTCGCCGCAGAGGGCGAACGCGACGCGCGTATCGCCCGCGCGGAAGGCGAAGCGAAGGCCATCTACCTCGCGAAAAAGGCGGAAGCCGACGGCATCCAGGCGCTCAAGGACGCCGGAGCCGACGCCGCCGTCATAGAGCTTAAAAAGTACGACGCGCTCGTCCGCATGGCGGACGGCAAGGCGTCCAAGATAATCATTCCCACCGACGCGGTGGAGGCCGTCAACCGCAGCGTGCTCTTCTCCGAGGTCACCGGTCTCGGCGACGTGACGAAGCCCGCGCCCGCGGCGCCGCAGCCGCCGAAGCCGGACTACTGCTGCGACGACGATCCGCGCACCTGACGCGGATTTACATAACGGGGGAACAATATGAAAAAACGTCTGATACTGTGTATGCTCATTATCGCCTCAATGCTGCTGACCTTCGGCTGCGGCTCCGGAAGTGAGACCGCCTCCGGCGGAAGCGGCTCCGGCGCCGGCAGCAGCGAGAAGGAAAGCTCGTCCGCCGGCTCGGCCGGCAGCTTCGAGTGGGGCGAAAAAGAGGAGTTCACCGACCCGCTCACCTATGAAGACGACGGCGTTTCGTTTAAGTTGCCCGCGAATCATCAGGGCAATCTCTTCACCGATATGGGCGTCAGCTGCATGGTCGAGGTCGACCGCTACGACGCGGACGTCGTCGCCTACCACGAGTATGACAACGAAGCCCCGGTTCAGACGAAGACCGTCAACGGACGCACCTACGAATACCAGGAGATCATAAACCACTACGGTATGCCCGACTGGTGCATCTACGTTATAAAGATCGCCTTCACCGAGAGCAGAAACCAGATGGAATGGAGTTATTACCGCATCCTTTACACCGTCTATAAAGAGGGTTATGACGCCTCGCAGGTCGAGAAGTTTATGAATACCATCGAGTTCAAGTGGTATTGATAACGAATATGAAGAAGGACGCTCCCGAAGAATTCGGGAGCGTCCTTTTGATTTACGGTTTTACATCGCCTTCAGCCGCAGGCGGTCAGCAACGAGCGCGATGAATTCGCTGTTCGTCGGCTTGCCGCGGTCGGAGCGTATCGTGTAGCCGAAAAAGCCGTTCAGTACCTCCACGTCGCCGCGGTCCCAGGCGACCTCTATCGCGTGCCTTATCGCGCGTTCGGCGCGCGAAGGCGTGGTCCCGAAGCGTTTGGCGACCATGGGATAAAGCTCTTTCGTCACCGAGTTGATCAGATCCATATCGCGCAGGGTGAGCATTATCGCCTCGCGCAGATACTGATAGCCCTTTATGTGCGCCGGCACCGCCAGCGTGTGAAGCAGCTCCGTTATCTCCGCCTCCACGTCGCGCTTCGGCTTCGGCGGAGCGGCGTTGAGCGAAGCGGTCTCGGCTCTGAACTTTAATTCGTCAAGCTTTGAAGCGAGCAGATTACGGTCGATCGGCAGCGGGACGCAGTACGCTGCTCCGAGCTCCATCGCCTCCTCGACCGGAGCGCTGTCGTCTCCGGAATAAACGGCGACGAAGCGCGGAGCGTCCGGCTTTGACTTCATCAGCGAAAGCACGCCGAGTCCGTCTATGCTCCGCATGGACAAATTCATCACAACTGCGTTCGGCTTCAGGTCGTCTGTCTTTTTAACTACCTCTCTGCCGTCCCTTCCGCAGAAAACCGCCTGCATACCATACCCTTTGAGAATGCGCGCCGCTTCGGATTCGGTGCCGAAGCAGTCGTCTGCAATAAGTACTTTGTACTCCATATTGCGGGCCCCTCTCAAATATTATTTGCGTATTTTTCGCGGTCTTCTTGTATTATAATACCGCTTTCATGTATTTTCAAGAGTTTTCCGCTTAATACGCCAAAGAACCGTTCGACGCGCGGCGACACACTCCGACGCGGACACAAAATATGCGTTCGCTTGCGCGAAAAAACCGCAATATCCGCGTTTTTGCGCACAAAAAAAGAACCGCCCGGGCGGTTCTTTTTTCGTTAATCCGTGATTACTTCTTGATGCTGCTGAACCAGCTCTTGACGAGATCGGGCTTGAGGATAAGGAAGAAACCGGCCGCGCAGAGGATGGTCGCGATATACCAGCAGGCAGCGGGGTGGAATCCGCTCTCGATGATGGCGCCGATGAGGGTGAACAGCATCGAAACGGCATATACGCAGTAGTACGCAAGCGTGGACTTCTCGGCAACGTTGAAGGGGATCTTCAGCAGCTGGTTGAAGTCAATGAACTGGGAAACGATATAGACCACGAAGATAATGATGGAGATGATCATGAAGATCTTCGCGAAGCCCAGCAGCACGTTGGCATCGAACATATGGCTGTGCAGGATGGAGAACGATTCGCTTCCGCTGTAGCCGAATCCGTAGTCATAGGAGTAACCGAAGAGCGGCAGGAAGCCGAAGATGAAGACCAAAAGGGTCCAACCCATGACGATCAGATGGTAAACGTCGGGAAGTTTGAACGCACCGGCGGCATTACCGGCGGGTTTCGCAGCTTCGGTGGCCGCGGGAGTCTGAGCGCCCAACTGAGCGCCGCAAGCGGGGCAGAACTGGGAGCCGTCAGGCAGCTCCATTCCGCATTTCGGACAAAACATAGTGATTTCCTCCTCTGTAATAATTAGAACCTGCTTTGATTATATATGACAAAACGGGAATTGTCAACACAAATTTGTTAAAAAATGCCGCAAACCCGCCGTTACGGGCAGGTTTGCGGATCGTTATACGGAAAGATCGCGTTCGGGTCGATTCACGTGCTCGAATTTTGTCTGGTCGCTGTGCGGTATCGGCTTCCAGCCGAGATTTCTGGAGAAAAACGCCTGGATATCCATCGGGAGCTGTATAAAAAGGAATACCGGCCAGAAGAGAGTTATGAGCACTTTTTTGAAGAAACTCACTCCTTTTATGCGCTTGCGCTCGACGATGAAGACCGTGATCGCTATAAGCATCATCACCGCTGTCGAATAAAGCGACGACCTGGCAAACGAAAACAGCAGTCCGCCCGACGTCCAGAAATTCAGCGTATCGCCGAGCATCACCTGCCGCAGCGTGACGCCGCTTTCAATCAGCGGTGTGATCGCGAGCAAAACGAACTGCAGTAACTGAAGCAGCATCATGAACAGCGTTACCGGCATTATATAAACAGTGATATCATAAAGAGAGACGCGGTGTTTCGTATCCTTTTTGAAAAGCCCGCGGAACAGTTCTTTGAATCGCGCGTAAAACACGAGCAGGTGTCCGCGCGACCAGCGGACGCGCTGGCGCCACATGATGCGGATCGAGGTCGGCTGCTCGTCGTAAAACACAGCGTCGTGGCAGTATCTGATGTTGTTATTGAAAAGAATCTGATCGGCGGTGAATTCCCAGTCTTCCGTCAGTGAAACGTAAGGCCAGCCGTTCTCAACGACTTTTGAGCTGATAAGATAGCCGGTGCCCTGTACGCGCGTCGAGCAGCCGAGGCGCGTCCTGCCGCGGCTTTCGAGTCGGGAGCCGACGGCAAAGTACATTCCGTAGAGACCGGATATCAGGTTCTTGCCGAAGTTTTTCGAGTTTCTGAAGGATGTGATGACGGAGCCCCGATCGTAGTATTCGAATGCATCGTTCATTCGTGCTATGTAATCGATATCGAGGATGTTGTCGGCGTTGAAGAGAAAGAAGCCGTCGAACGACTGTGTCCCGTAATCGCGCTCGATGCAGGAGAACAGATGCTTGAAAGCGTAACCCATCGTGCGCTCGTTCGGATTGTTGTATTCATAGACTGTCGTTCCGAGCTCGCGCGCGATCTCTGCGGTGCGGTCGGTACAGTTGTGCGCGATGACGAAGATGTGCAGATGATCCTGCGGATAGCGGTTTTTCCTGACGCTTTCAATAAGTCCGGCGACCACCGATTCCTCGTTTCTCGCGGGAATAATGATGCCGAAGTTGTTGACTTTTTCGGTTTTAGGGTATGATTTTTTACGCAAAAGACCCGCGAGCGCGAAGACGGCGAAATGCGCCATCAGCACTCCCAGGGCGGTAAAGAGTATATTCATGATAAGCGTGACGATTTGTGAATAACTCATCTCGTTTTCTTTTCCGCCGTGGCGAAAAAGTATTCCTTTTGCGTTATTATTCCGCGTCGGCGAGCTGCGGGAAATTCTGCACGATACGCTCCCAGATGACGTCGGCGGCCTCTTCGGAGCCGAAGTGTATGCGATATCCGCGCGCGGCTTGGCGGTACGGTTCAAGCAGAGTTTCGTCCTGCGCGAAGGATCTTATCAGTTCAGCCGCTTTTTTAACGGAGAACTGCTTTATCGCGCAGCCGACGGTGTTGATATAATGATCGGCTATATTGCGTTCTATGAGGTTGGCGAAATGCGTGACGACAGACGGGTTTCCGTAGAAGGTCGCCTCGGCGAGCATATTGCCGCTTTTTCCGCAGAATACGTCAGACGCCGCGTGCAGGTCGAGCATGTTTTCGGCGAAGGAATAAGGCCTGAAGGTGACCTCGTCCGCCGCCTTGAAACCCTGCATGCGCTCAAAGAGCTTTTTATTCTTTCCGCAGACGGAGATGACCGTTATCGGCAGACGTTCCTTGATGAGCAGCTTTGTCATTTCCTCGATCTTTCCTATACCGTAAGCGCCCTCGACGAGCAGGACGGTGAAGTTGCCCTCCGGCAGTCCGAGTCGGCGGCGGAGCGTCTTTTTGTCCTCGGTTATATCGAATGCCTCATTGCGAATGAGGAAAGGAACGAGTTTCAGGTTGTCTTCATTGAAGCGGCGTTTTGATATTGCTTTTTCGTAGCCCTTGGGCATGCTTATAAGCACCATATCGCTTTGATACTCAAAAAGCTTGTTGAGCTGCGCGTCGGGGCAGTACATGATCGTCAGCGGCTCCGGCTTGATGCGTTTCGCGTAGTAGTGAGGCGCCCAATGTGTGTTTATCACGACGTCCGGCGCAAGCTCGCGCATATGCTTTATGCCTCTGCTGCAGGCAACGGGACCGATAAAGCGCATGGAGGCGAAGGACGAAAGCGTGCTCCCGAAAAACTCGCAGGAGCCGGTCGCAACATAGCCGACGAACGGGGCTCGGTTGTACATACGCACCTGTCGGGCAAGCGCCTGTTCGTATTTCGCAAGGTGCTTGTCGCCGGTCTCGGTGTAGAACTCGGAGGAGATAACTTCTACTCTGTCGCCGTACTTTTTGCGAAAGGTCTGCTCGAGGGCTCGCATCGGCATGATATGTCCGAATCCGGCTTCAACATACGGGAATAAAACCCTTATCTTCCCCAATCGTCACACCTCGCTTAACTGAAGAGCAATGTATATGATTAGTGTATTACAAACCATAGAATAAGTCAAGTAGGAGATTTGAGTTCACCACGGGAGTTATCTTGTCGGGATTATCTCAAGCCAGTAGCCGTCGGGGTCCTGGATGAAGTATATCCCCATCGACGGATTCTCAAAGCAGATGCAGCCCATCTCCTCGTGGAGCTTGTGCGCGGCGTCGAAGTCGTCGGTGCGGAACGCGAGGTGGAACTCCTCCTCGCCGATGTCGTACTTCTGCGGATGGTCGCGCAGCCAGGTCAGCTCCAGCTCGAACTCGCTGCTTTCGTTGCCGATATAGACGATGATGAAGGAGCCGTCGGCGGCTTCCTTGCGGTGCTTTTCGGTCAGCCCGAGCGCCTTTTCGTAAAATTTCAGCGAAACGCCGAGGTCGGCGACGTTGTAGTTTTCGTGGATCATTTTGAACTGCATTGCGGTTCCTCCTTTATATTTTCCAGTGCGTTTCATTCGCGGTGTCGAGCACGCGCGCGCCGGACGCGAGCGTTTCGGGCAGCCGCGAGAAGCGGCCGGCGACTCCGGCGTCCTCCCAGAAGTGCATGGGCAGTATATTCGCCGGCTTGCAGAGCGAGAGGAAGAGCGACGCGCCGAGCGCGTAGTTTTCGCCGAGCCGGTCGTCAACGACGACGAAGGCGGCGTCGATGCGCTCGCCCGCGAGCTTTTCAATCTCGCGGCGGTAGTCGCGCTCCTGCGCGGCGAGCCATACCTCCGGCTCGCCCTCCCACGCCCACCAGTGCAGGTCGCCCGCGTGGTATACCGTTTCGCTTCCGGCGTCGACGAAGAAGGCGACGCCCTGGTCCGTCGAGCGCAGGGTCTTCACTCTGCCGAGCCCGCCGATCTCGTATTCGGCGTTCGCGGCGAGAAAGGCAACGTCCGCTTCCGGCGGCGGCGACGCCTTGCGCCGCACGTCGTGCGAAAGCAGATACCTGACCGTCCGTCCGCCGCCCGCGAGGGAGAAGATCTGCGGGTTGAAATGGTCCGGGTGCGCGTGGCTCGCGAAGACGAAAAGCGGTTTGTCCTGCGGCTTGCCTTCGATTATCGAGAGGTCGCCGCGGAAGTAGTCGAAGAGCATCAGCGCCTTTTCCGTTTCGACCAGAAATCCGCTGTGCCCGAGATAATCTATTATCATAATGCCGCTCCTTCCGCGCGCGAAGCGTTAATTCAGCGCTGTTTTGTGTAATTATAGCATAAACTATTCGCAGAATCAATAAAAAGCGTTTTCCTTGCGGTTATGATTGCATTTTTCGGCAAAATCTGCTATCATAAAATCATTCGATATACAGACATCGACAAGGAGGGTTTCTTCATGGCGAATGAAAACGGCAACAGACCCGTCGGAAGACAGCGCGTCGGCGGAGGTATGGGCAACAGCGTCGGTACCCACGGCGGCGGGCTCGGCACGGGGCCGGTAGGCAAACGTGACGCGTACTCCGCCCGCAGAAGCGGCGGCGGAGGAGGCGGAGGCGGCTACGGCGGCGGCGGAGAACGTGCCGGCGGCGGCAAGGGCGGCATTATCGGTATCATCATCGCCGTCATCGTACTGCTCGCAGGCGGAGGCGGCGGACTTACCGCGCTCCTCGGCGGCGGAGGGGAGGAAACTCCCTCCCAGACTCAGAACAGCGGCATAACGTCCCTCTTCGGCAGCTTCCTCGGCAACAGCTCATACAGCGACGGCACGTGGACGGGCAGCGACAACACCGGCAAGCTCGACTCCTCGTCCGCGGCGGCGAAGCGCACCGTCCTCTACGGCGACGCCCGCGACACCGTTACCGTCATGGTCTACCTCTGCGGCACCGACCTTGAATCCAAAAAGGGCATGGCGACCGCGGACCTGCGCGAAATGGCGCAGGCGGATCTCGGATCGAACGTGAACCTGATAGTATACACCGGCGGCTGCAGCCAGTGGAAGACGAGCGGCATTTCAAACACCGCGCATCAGATATACTCCGTTGAAAACGGCGGCCTGCGCCTGCTCGAGAAGGACGCGGGCGGCAGGAAATCGATGACCGATCCCTCCGCGCTCTCCGGCTTCATCAGCTGGTGTGCGAGGCGCTATCCGGCGAACCGCAACATACTCGTCATGTGGGATCACGGCGGCGGCTCGGTCTCCGGCTTCGGCTACGACGAAACCAAGAAGGATTCCGGCTCGATGACGCTCTCCTCGATCGCGAAGGCGCTGAAGGACGGCGGCGTGAGCTTCGACTTCGTCGGCTTCGACGCCTGCCTTATGGCGTCGGTGGAAACCGCGCTGACGGTAGCGCCCTACGCCGATTACCTCATCGGCAGCGAGGAGACCGAACCCGGCATCGGCTGGTACCACACCCGCTGGCTGACGGAGCTCGGCAAAAACCCCGCGATAGATACCCCTTCGCTCGGCAAGATAATCGCCGACGACTTCGTGCAGACCTGCGCGCAGCAGTGCAGGGGACAGAAGACCACCCTTTCGGTGACTGACCTCGCGGAGCTTTCCGCGACGATCCCCGACGAGCTGACCGCGTTCGCGAAGAAGACCGCGGATACCATCAGCGGCAGCGGCTATGAAGAGGTCTCGAAAGCGAGAGGCGACACGCGCGAATTCGGCGCTTCCAGCAAGCTCGACCAGATAGACCTCGTGCATCTTTCTCTGCTTCTCGATACGGCCGAGAGCCGTTCGCTCGCGAACGCGCTTCTCAGCGCGGTCAAATACAACAAGGTCGGCGGCGGAGTTACCGACGCCTACGGCCTGGCGGCGTACTTCCCGTACCGCTCCGCCAGCCGCGTCAGCACCGCTGTGAATCAGCTCGACGCGATCGGCTTTGACGACGACTACACCGCCTGCGTCAAGAAGTTTGCCTCGCTTGAGGTAAGCGGTCAGGCGGCGGGCGGCGGCAGCACGTCTCCCTTCGGCTCGCTGCTCGGCGGCTTGGGAGGCGCCGGTTCTTCCGGCGGCGTGGCGGATCTTATCGGCTCGCTGCTCGGCGGCGGAAACGGCGGCTTCTCGCTCAGCTCGCTGCTCGGAAGCGACAGGGTCTTCGACCGCGATATCCCCGAGGATACGCTGATAGAAGTGGTGGAGGACGCCCGCATTTCCTCGCCGCTGATCTGGACGGAAAAAGACGGACGCAGCGTCCTTTCGCTGCCCGAATCCGAGTGGGCGAAGGTCGCGGATATTCAGCTCAACGTCTTCCTTGACGACGGCAGGGGCTATATCGACCTCGGGCTCGATTCGATCTTCAGCTTCGACGAAGATGGCGACCTTATCGGCGAATACGACGGTATGTGGATCGCGATAAACAACCAGCCCGTCGCGTATTACTTCACCGACAGCGTCGAGGAGAACGGCGCGACCGTGATCCACGGCCGCGTTCCCGTGCTGATCAACGGCGACCGCGCGGAGCTGCTCGTCACCTTCCGTAACGGCGGCGCGGAGGTCTCCGGCGTCCGCTATATCTACGCGGACGGTCAGACCGACACCGTCGCGAAGGCGGCGGAGCTGACCGACGGCGACAAGATCCAGCCGATCTGCGACCGCTACGCCTACGACGGGACCTATGAGGATTCCTATATGCTCGGCGGCTCGTTCACCTACGCGGGAGAGGGAAGCCTGAAGGTCTCCGACGTCACGCTGAACCCCGCGGACGGAACCCCGATCGCGGCGTATATGCTTACCGACCGCTTCGCCTACGAGCACTGGACCGAAGCGATAAAGTAAGCGGCGGCGTTAAGTTAAAGAATCGTAATAAAAGAATCACGGCAGGGCTTTCCAAAAGCCCTGCCGTGCTATTATTGAGTAAAATCAACAGTATTTGCCCGCTCACCGCGTGTCAGGTGGTTGATTAGGTCTCTTCTCGCTTTCGCAACGCTCCGCCGGAGCGTTGCTGCCGAAGCCAATGTCGCTGCCGCTCCGCGCCTTCGGAGCTCGTTTCGACTCTCCTCGCCGTTTTCCCACCAATAAAAAAGCACCCATAGGGGTGTTTTTTATTGTGTAAGTACTCCCAAAAGGTACACACCATGCAGCTTGACAAACCTGAAATGAAGTCATCTCCATATATCTTCTGAATATGGTAAACCCGACTGCCTCGTAGAATGCCAAAACTTCTTTATAAAGGGAATATCTCGTAGCGTTCAATCATATGTCCCTCTTCCGTGAATTCATCCAACAGATAACCGCCGTTATTCAGAATTACCTGTATAGCAGCCTTGTTTTTACTGTTTGGGCATATGTGAACTTTACTGATCCCCATTTTCTGACATTCTTTTAAAGCAAGGGTCGTCATGGTCGTTCCGTAGCCCTTTCCCCTGTGCCACGGGACGATACCGGCATGAAGATGTCCTCGGTTCGTGTCGGAGTGGTTGATGACGATACCGCCGAGTATTTCCTGCTTTTCGTTCACCAGGAAATACAAGGTTGCGGGTATGTGGGTAGACAGCATGGATGCCTTTGTACGATCATCTTCGCAATATTCCAGCCACTTATTATAAGGAGTTTTTCCCCGCCGCATCAGCTCTGGCTGAATCCACTCTTCCATTGTCTCCCATTTATCCATCACGTGAGCATATTCTTGCTCGTGTGTCTGATTAGGTATTTCCAACCTCAATTCCATACTGCAGCACTGCCTCCGTCAGGTAACTTAAAATCGATAAATATAGGACAAGGGACGTTTTCTTGTCTTCTTTTAACTCCGTTCCGATTTGCCTCAACAAGCCGGAAGTTGTCTGCCGGTCTGTTCCTATATAAATGACTTTATAGCATCAATTTCATAACCGTCATAAAGATAGTTGTCAAAGCATTCCGTCTCGGCATAAATATTACTAAATACTTTCGTGCCGTACTTTCTAATCAAGAAACCTATGTATACGCCTGAATAATTATATCCGTCGTGTTCATAAAAGAACTTCTCATCATCAAGTTCTTTCACCTTGGGAAAGTTATTTATATCCAATCGGTTTGGGTATATCTGCTCAGCCATATATACCGCTATTCCCTCAGAAAGGCACATTGACATATCATCGGGATCCTTTGGATTTAACGCGTTCAGTGCGATGTGCGTTATCTCGTGCTTCACAACGCACAGCATATCTTCAAGGCTTCTGTCACTGACGATCCTCGGTGAAAGTATGCACAAAGAGCGTTTTGTACGATTTGCGTTTCCCACCATCCAAGGCTGATATGTTTCCTCCGCCTTGCCGGACTGCTCCATAAAAGTCTTAATATCCGGACAAATAGTTAACGTATATTTTTCTTTTGAATCCGGTAATTCAAATTGGGAAATCAACCTATCGTACATATTCTCTGCAATTTGTATTATCATCGCCGAAATGTCCTTATCTATTTCATCGAACGCAAAAAATAAATGATTATGTTCTTCGGTTATCATATTGCCCCCATAAATCCCGATTTATCGGCTTTCTTTTTTCATTATACAAGAAAAGTGTGAATTTTTCAATCCTCTAAGAAGAAAATGAAATCGGCGGCAAGGCCGCCTAATGAAGACGGCGCGCGGCGCCTAATGAAGTCGGCGCATAGCGTCTAATGAAGCGAAGACGCCGGCAACGTTTGTTTCTTCATTTTTCATTTCTTCATTAGCGAAGCGTCTTCATTCCTTCATCAGCCCGCAAGGGCGTCTTCATTTCCACCAATAATAAAAGCACCCCTACGGGTGCTTTTATTATTGGTGGAGGCGAGGAGAGTCGAACTCCTGTCCAAAAACCCATCCGCCGCACTTTCTACGAGCGTAGCCGGCTATTTAAAAGATTCCCTTCGTCCGCCGCCGGTCCGGCAGGCCGCGGAGTCGGGTAGCTTCATTTTTCATGACGCGCTCAAAGCTTTGCGCGTTCACGTGCACCGCTCGATGACGCCCGTTCGGAAGCCGCGGTACTCTCCCGGCGGACGGCTGCCTTTAGTTAGGCAGCGATCGCAAATTCGTTATTCGCGTTTATTGTTTTTTGCGGGTATTAAAGTGCGTCCGCAGCACTGCTCGCTTATACGGGTTCCGAATCCCTGTCGAAACCGGTGCGCCCCCGTGGGATAAACATTATAACACAACTTGCGCGAAAATCAAGTGGTATTTTGCGGTTTATTCAATTAAATAAAAGGTAATAACGGACGTTTATCTCAGCTTATACTCCAGCGAATCCGACAGCGCGATGAAGCTCGCCTCGATGACGTCGGCGGAAACGCCCACGGTGTTCCACGCGGAGACGCCGTCGGTGCTCTCGATGAGCACGCGGACCTTCGCGGCTGTGGAGTCCTTGTTGTCGATGACGCGGACTTTGAAGTCGCGCAGCATCACCTGCGAAATGCAGGGGTAAAACGCCGTCAGCGCTCTGCGCAGCGCGTTGTCGAGCGCGTTGACCGGGCCGATGCCCTCGGCGGCGGTGACCTTGCGTTCCTCGCCGACGCGCAGCGATATCATCGCGGTGGCGGTGCAGCCCTCGCCGCGGTCGGTCTCGCCGATGATCTTGAAGTAGTCCACCTCAAACGGCTTCTTGCGGTGTCCCAGCAGCGCGAGAACGCGCAGCTCTAAGCTTTCCTCCGCGCCCTCGAACTGATAGCCCTGCGCCTCCAGACGCTTGAGCTCCGCGAGCACGGCGTTCACCTCGGCGTCGGATACGGGCGTGTCGGGCAGGATGCGCTCGAGCAGCTTGCGTACGGCGGCTCTGCCGGAAAGCTCGCTTACGAGCAGGCGGCGCTTGTTGCCGACCGCCTCCGGCGCGATATGCTCGAAGGCGGCGGAGTTCTTCAGCACTCCGTCGATGTGCGAGCCGCCCTTGTGCGCGAAGGCGCTTTTGCCGATGAAGGGCGCGCGGTTGGGGATCTTTATGTTGAGATATTCGGCGACCTTGCGGGCGACCGGGGTGATGCGTTCGAGCTTGCCTTCCGGCAGGCATCTGAAGCCGCATTTCAGCTCGAGGTCGGGTATGACGCAGGTCAGGTCGGCGTTGCCGCAGCGTTCGCCGACTCCGGAGAAGGTGCCCTGTATCTGCTCCGCGCCCGCGAGCGCGGCGGTTATCGTGGAAGCGGCGGAGAGTCCGGCGTCGTTGTGGCAGTGGATGCCGATAACGGCGTCCGGCAGGCGCTTCTTCGCGGCGGCGACTCCTTCGCCGACTACATGGGGGAGAGTGCCTCCGTTGGTGTCGCAGAGGATCACGCGCTCCGCGCCCGCTTCGTGCGCGGCTTCGATGACCGCGAGGGCGTAATCCGCGTCGCCGGCGAAGCCGTCGAAGAAATGCTCGGCGTCGAAGAAGACGCGCTTGCCCGCGCTTTTGAGGAACGCGACGCTGTCGCGCACCATCGCGAGATTTTCGTCGAGGTCGGTGCGGAGGACTTCGGTGACCTGCCTGTCCCACGCCTTGCCGTAGAGGGTGACGACCTTCGTGCCCGCGCCGGCGAGTGCGGCGAGGTTTTCGTCCTCATCCGCCTTCAGCTCCTTGCGCCGCGTCGCGCCGAAGGCGACGAGCTCGGCGTCGGTGCTGACGTCCGCGAGCGCGCGGAAAAGCTCCTCGTCCTTCGGATTCGAGCCGGGCGTGCCCGCTTCTATGTACGAAACCCCGAGCGAGTCGAGCGCCTTTATGACCGCGAGCTTATCAGAGACGGAGAAGGAGAGCCCTTCCGCCTGCATGCCCTCGCGCAGAGTGCAGTCGTATATCTCAAGCATTTTCATCGCTCCTTTCGCCCGCCGCGATAATGCGGTTGACCGCGTTGACGTAAGCGAGCAGCGAAGATTCGATAATGTCGGTGGAGAGCCCCTTGCCTATGAACTGCCTGCCGTCGCAGGTGACGCGGATGCTGACTTCGCCGAGCGCGTCTCCGCCTTCGGAAACGCTGCGTATGGAGTAGTCGTCAAGCTTCATCTTCAGCCCCGTGACGCTCTCGACCGCCTTGAAGGCGGCGTCGACCGGTCCGTCGCCCATCGCGACGCCCTCGCGCTTTTCGCCCTGCCTGTCCAGCGTGACGGTAGCGGTGGAGGAGATGACGTTGCCGCTGTTTACGACGAACGCGGAGAGCGTGTAGGTCTCCGGTATCGCCGCGGCCTTGTGCATGATTATCGCCTCGATATCATCGGAGGAGATCTCCTTCTTGCGGTCGCAGAGGAGCTTGAAGTCCGCGAAGAAATCGTCCACGCGAGCGGGGTCGAAGGCGTAGCCGAGCGACTGCAGGTACTCCTCGAAGGCGTGCCTGCCGGAGTGCTTGCCGAGCACTATGCGTTCCTCGCCCGCGCCGACGTCGGCGGGGGAGATGATCTCGTAGGTGCGGCGGTCGGCGAGCATCCCGTGCTGATGGATGCCGGATTCGTGCGCGAACGCGTTCGCGCCGACGATGGCTTTGTTGGGCGGCACCGGAATGCCGGTGATGCGCGAAAGCGTGCGGCTCGCGCGGCATATCTGCTTCGTGTTCACGCCGGTCTCGACGCCGAAGACGTCGGCGCGGGTGCGCAGCGCCATGACTATCTCCTCGAGGGCGGCGTTGCCGGCGCGTTCGCCGATGCCGTTGACGGTGCATTCGACCTGCGTCGCCCCGGCGCGTACCGCGGCGATGGAGTTCGCGACCGCGAGCCCCATATCGTTGTGGCAGTGGGTGGAGAGCCCCTTGCCCTCCAGCTCCGGAACGGCGCCGCGCAGATAGCTTATCAGCTCCGCCATCTCGGCGGGCACGGCGTAGCCGACGGTGTCGGGCACGTTGACGGTGGAGGCGCCCGCGTTCAGCGCGGCGCGCACGCACAGCGCGAGGAATTCGCGGTCGCTGCGGGTGGCGTCCTCGAAGGAGTATTCCACGTCGCCGCAGAGCGAACACGCGTAGGCGGCGCTCTCGGCGATCGCTTCAAGCACCTGCTCGCGCGTCATACGCAGCTTGCGCTCCATGTGCAGGTCTGAGGTGGAGATAACGACGTGAAGCAGCGGCGCGGCGGCGTTTTTCAGCGCCGCGTAGGAGGCGTCGATGTCGTGCCTGTTCGCCCGCGCGAGCGAAGCGACGGAAACGTCCTTCACCCTCGCGGCGACGGCGGCGATCGCTTCGGCGTCGCCGGGCGAGGCCGCGGCGAAGCCCGCCTCGATAACGTCTACTCCGAGGCGTTCGAGCCGGTGCGCCATTTCGCATTTTTCCTCAACGTGCATCGAGCAGCCGGGAGCCTGCTCCCCGTCGCGCAGCGTCGTGTCAAATATCCTTATCCTTCTCATAGCAACCTTAAATAGCCGCCTTTCCCACAATTATACACAATAAGAATAACCTCAAAACCTGATTATGTCAAGAAAAATCGCCGCCGTGCCCGCGAAAATCGCGTTTTTGCGGGCAGAATAGAATAACGGGAGTGGTGTGTATGGAAGTGATACGGCTTGAAAACGCGTGGAAAATATACGGCGGCGGGGAGCGCGACGTCGAGGCGCTGCGCGGAGTTTCGCTCTCCGTGCGGGAGGGCGAATCGGTCGCGATAATCGGCAGCAGCGGCAGCGGAAAATCCACGCTGATGAACATAATCGGCTGCCTCGACGTGCCGACGCGCGGGAGCTTCGCGCTCTGCGGCAGGGAGGTCGCGCGCCTTTCGGAAAAGAAGCTCTCCGCGATACGCCGCGAGCGAGTCGGATTCATATTCCAGGGCTTCAACCTCATACCGACTTTGACGGCGCTGGAGAACGTGGAGCTGCCGCTGCTTTACCGCGGCGTTCCGCGAAGCCGCAGGCGCGAGCTTGCGCTCGCCGCGCTGGACGCGACGGGGCTTTCCTCGCGGCGTGAGCACAAGCCCGCGGAGCTTTCCGGCGGGCAGCAGCAGCGCGTGGCGATAGCCCGCGCGATCGCGCCTTCGCCGCCGATAATCCTCGCCGACGAGCCGACCGGAAACCTCGACAGCCGCACCGGCGCGGAGGTGCTTTCGCTGCTGCGCGAGCTTAACGGTAACGGGCACACTCTGGTGGTCATAACCCACGATATGAAGGTCGCCGCCGGCGCCGGAAGAATTATTGCGCTTTCCGACGGAAAAATTGTCGAAGACGCTTGATATTTCCCGATTGTATGTTATAATATAAGTATCAAGTTGACAATCCGCTCTTAAGGGGCGGAAAATCGTTAAAATCGGGGGTGCCGCAAATGTCGTCGACGTCGCAAAAAGTGCTGAAACTGCTCAAAGAGGCGGGCGGAGAATACGTCTCCGGCGAAAAGATAGCGCAGCAGCTGGGAGTTACCCGCTGCAGCGTCTGGAAGGCCGTCCTGCAGCTTAAAAAAGAAGGGAATATGATCTATTCCGTCACGAACAAGGGCTATTGCCTCAACTTCTCCCCCGACCTTATCGACGCGGAGGGCATAAAGGCGAACCTGCCGCGCGAATTCGCGGGGGTCGATATCAAGCTTGTCGACAAGACCGGCTCGACCAACGCCGTGCTCCGCGCGCTCGCGGACGAGGGAGCGCCCTCCGGCACCGTCGTCATCGCGCGCGAGCAGACCGCCGGCAGAGGCAGGCAGGGCAAGAGCTTCGAGAGTGAACGCGACTGCGGCGTCTACATGAGCATGCTCATCCGTCCCGCGCTCGAGGCGAGCGACGTCTCCTTCGTGACCACCCTTGCGGGAGTCGCGTTCTGCAAGGCGATCGCCGCTTCGACTTCGCTGAAGCCCGCGATCAAGTGGACTAACGACATAGTCTCCGGCGGCAAAAAGATCGGCGGCATACTCACCGAGCTGACGATGAATATGGAGGCGGGCTGCCCCGCGTACTGCATAGTCGGCGTCGGGATAAACACCGTAACGCCTCCCGGCGGCTACGACGCGTCCATCCGCAATATCGCCGGCTCGATAGAGGAGCTTACCGGCAAGGCGCCGGAGCCGAACGTCCTCGCGGCGTCGCTCATCGAGCACTTCTACGCCGCCTACTTCGGCAGCGCGCAGGTGAAGTTCGGGCAGTCCGACGCTGTCGAATGGCAGCGCGGCTACATAGTCGACGAAGCGCGCGACCTTTCAGCCGTCATCGGCCAGGAGGTCGAGGTCGTCACCGTCAAGGAGTCCTTCCGCGGCACCGCGATCGACATTTCCGACACCGGCAGTCTGATCGTCGCGTCCAACGGCGAATACAGGGAGTTCCGCTTCGGCGAAGTACATATAATTCTTTGATAATTGCGAAATAACGAACGGAGGCGAATGAAATGATAGAACTTATGCGCACCTCGGTGATGAACTTCGAGAACGCGATACGCGGGGCGCGAAACCCGCTCAACAGCTGGGCGAAAAGCGACAGCTATTATGACGAAAACGGCAACTACGTCCTGGGCGAAAACGACCTTTCCCTCGCCGTCCGCCTCTGCAAGAGCGGCAGCGACCACCGCAAGTTCGTACGCCAGATATTCGTTTCCGTAGACATCAACGCGCCGCTTTACTGGTGGAAGGAATACGATACATACAAGGTCGCCACCGTCGCCAACTCCTGCAGCACGATGCATAAGATCCACAGCAAGCCCTTCTCGATGGACGATATGAGCGTCGACCGTATGGACGACGCGAGCAAGGTCGTTATGCAGCAGGTCGTCGACCGGCTGGAGGCGCTCCGGCTCGAGTATAACGAGACGAAGGATAAAGCCCTCTGGTACAGTATGATACAGCTGCTCCCGTCGAGCTATAACCAGATGCGTACTTGCACGCTGAACTACGAGACGCTGATAAACATCCATCACGCGCGCCGCAGTCACAAGCTGGACGAGTGGCACGTCTTCTGCGCCTGGATCGAATCTCTGCCTTACGCCAAGGAGCTCATCACCGGCATTTACGACGACGAAGAATAAACGGAAAGCGCCGCGCAGCGGCGCACCCGTTCGCCGAAGGCGAACATATCGCGGCGGTTCAGCCGGCATATCGTATCCGCCAGCGGATATATCGTGTCGCCTAAGGCGATATATCGCGCGCCCTTGGGCGCATATCGTCCATCTGCTTTTTTCGGGTTTCGCCCGCGATATGTCTCGCGCCGCTCGGCGCGATATATTTGCTGACGCAAATGCGATATATCGTCGATGCCGATACGATATATTTGCCTTTCGGCAAATGCGATATGTTTGCTTTGCAAACGACAGTAACTTAAAGCGGCTTCCGAGCGGAAGCCGCTTTCGCGTATTCAGTTGACCTGATACATACCGTTGACGCTCATATAGTCGTAGAGCGTTTTGCCGTGGTTCTGCTCCTGTTTTTGGATGGCGTTCAGCACGTTGCGGACGCCCTCGTCGCGGAACTCGAATATGCAGGTGTCATAGAGCGAGGACGTGTGCTTCTCTCCGGTCAGCAGGTCGGTGCAGAGGTAGCAGTCGTCGTGCTTCTCCGGCGTTTCGGAGGCGTAGCATTGAGTGAAGCCGGAGGGGATGCTGCCGCCCGCGGCGCTGACCTGCGGGATCCTGCCCTCGCCTATCTGGTCAAGGTAGCTTAAATGCTGTCCCTCGGCGGAGGAGAGCTGCGTGAAAAGGTTTTTGAGCTGCCCGTCGTGCGCGCATCGGGCGTGCTTGTCGTATTTCTCGATGCAGAGCTTTTCCTGCTCCTTCATCTCGTTGAGCAGGGAGGATTCTTTTTGGGATAACTGCATAATTTCACCTGTCCTTTCGCGCTTATTATGCCGCGAAAAAGAGGGTAATATTCGGAAAGATAAAATAAAAAGAATGAGTTGGCATTTTTAATACTATAATACTTGACATTGACGCAACGTCAAGTGATATAATGAAAAGGGTGGGAAAATGAGTGGAGAATTGTTTGATATAAATACGGTCTGCCGTATGCTGGGCATCACTTCGCGCACATTGCGTTTTTACGAGGAAAAGCACATAATATCAAGCACAAAAGTCTTTGGGACTCAAAGAAGGCATTACACATCCGCGCAAATAGATAATATCAGAAACGTACTTGTTCTTCGTTCGCTTGGTCTGACACTGAAAGATATACGCGACTTGCAAAACGATAGCGGAGATCTACGTTCAGCTATTGAAATAAATCAAGCAAAAATACACGCTCTTATAGCCGAAAAAATCAGAACGTTGAAGCTGTTGAATGAAGCACTGTCTGTTATTGAAAGCGGCGGAAATATATTCGATAAAACAGAAGGGCGAATTGTTCTGCTTGATGAAAAGCGTCAAAAAGCGGTTATAGTCTGTACCGAAGCAATTATAAACAATGACACGGACATTCTCTATGATTATCTCAACGAAAAAATCAAGTCATATATGCCGAAAGAGGTTTATCAAATAATCAGAAAAGATACGTTAAAACCTCTTGGAAATTTTGTCGGTCTCGAAAAAAACGAATTAGATCCAAACGATCGGAATGTGATACTTCAATATGTCAAATACGAAAAACTCGGTTTAGTTATAAAATACGTTTTCCACGGCGGGAAGATATCGGGCCTTTGGTTCAATTATTATGAAATGTGAGGTAGTTATGAAAAGAGTCATTGTGGTTAGTTTCGCTCTGATCTTGCTTTTGACATCATGTTCTATGGCCGGCAATCAAAATGAGATTTCAATCTCTGCTTCTTTACCGGATGAACAAAGTGATACTTATGAAAAGAGATATGAAAACGGCGTTACGGAAAGAAGCTTCATTTTGCAAAGCGGCGAATATGCTTTGAGTGCGGTTTATACTTTTTCAAAAAACGATCGATCACCCGCTGTGTTGCTCGTTCCGGGCTCCGGTCCGTCGGATGTAAATGAGACAATCGGTTCGCTTGAACCCTTCCGTGATATGGCGATAGCTTTAGCCGCTAAAGGCGTTAATTCTTTACGCATCGAGAAACGCACACACAGATATGCTGACAGATTCACTCAACAAAGCGGATTGAAGGAAGAGTATTATGACGATTACACTTGTGCTTATAATTGGTTGAAATCTCAACAAAAAACGCTGGAAGTTTATTTGCTCGGCCATAGTCTCGGCGGGCAGATATCGGTTGAATTGTCAAAAACGTGTGGGGTTAAAGGGCTTATTCTTTGGAATTCGTCGCTACGGCACCTTGCGGAAATAGCTGCAGATCAGTATATATCAGCCGATAAGGCAAATGAAGCTGCTTACCGTCAGTACGAAAGCGAAGCCAAGTCAGCGACAAAAGATAGTGCAAAAGGTTTATATTACTATGGAGCGAGCGACTATTACTGGGTAAGTTATAATGAGTTAGATATACTGAAAACGCTAAAAAACGCCGAGTTTTCGTGTCTTGTCATCAACAGCAAAGCGGACGCACAGAGCTTTCCCAAAGACATTCAATTATGGCAAAGCACACTTGGTGATCAGAACAATATGAGTTTTCGTGTGTTTGAAGATCAAAGTCATTTCGGATATAAAATCGATGTTGCTGATCCTTCTGCAATATATCAACATTCAGAATTACCCAATGAACTCATTTCGGCAATAGTTGACTTTATATGCAATGGCACAAGTTAAAGCAGGATTAATTGTATTATTGGGTAGAATTAAAGCGGGGAAAGTTCCCCGCTTTAATTATTTTAATCTTGCATATTTGTAAAGACAATTCTCAAAGAGTTTTAAGACTTATCACGTACATAGTAATAAACTATTGAACTATCCTTCGGGACACCTGCCTTATCGCGAGTGAAAAAGGCGTTCTTTTTTGCCGTGATCGTTTTTACTTCCGCTTCCTTCTCACCGCCCGCTTTATTCCCGCGGCGGCGCAGAAGCAGCCGAAGACGGCGAGCTCGGTGAGCACTATCGCCGCGCCGTAGGGGAGCTCCAGCGCGTAGGAGACGACGCTCCCGATAAAGAAGCTGCACACGCTC